>JBJTGO010000071.1:0-3165 GCA_046093985.1 Actinomycetota bacterium | reverse complement strand
GGAGTGGGATCAAGTCGCGCCTCGCCGCCAAAACCGAGACAACCATCACGGCTGGCAACTAGAGTTCCAATATGACGAGCGACGAGATTCGACAGAAGATCGCAGCAGTGCCAAACCAGCCACTTGAAAAACATGGTGAACTCTTCGCAGAGATCAATGGTCTCCTTTCGGAAGCGTTGCAGGAGATCGAGAGCGCTTGAAGAGTCGTCTCGACTCTGAGCTCGTCCGTAGAAAGATCGCGAGGTCACGAGAGGATGCTCGCGAATTGATTGAGTCGGGATCCGTAGTGGTCAATGGTCTCGTGGCGAATAAAGTTGCCTCTCTGGTTGATGAGGGCGCCTCGATCTCGCTCAACGCGGAACGAGAGGAGTACGTCTCTCGCGGCGCCCGTAAACTCTTAGGCGCTCTCGAACACTTTGGAATCATTACCTTGGACGGGAAGCGAATCCTCGATGCAGGAGCATCGACTGGAGGTTTTACAGATCTCTTGCTTCGTCGTGGCGCGCTCAAGGTTTTCGCCGTCGATGTGGGATACGGGCAATTGGCCTGGTCGTTGCAATCACATCCACATGTTGTCGTCATGGACAGGACCAATGTCAGGGATCTCGATCTCGAGAAGTTGCAGGGTAAGGTCGACCTGATTGTCGCTGACCTTTCCTTCATCTCGCTGACCACTGTTCTTCCGGTCTTCGCTTCTCTGGTTGCGGATGAGGGCGAGATGCTTCTGATGGTCAAGCCACAATTCGAGGTAGGGCGAGATCAACTGGGATCAGGGGGAGTCGTGCGAGAACCAAACTTGCGCGCACTGGCAGTCAAACGAGTTGCCGAGTCTGCTTGGACTCTCGGCTACGGCGTCAAAGGCGTTGTGGCAAGCCCACTTCCAGGTCCGGCAGGCAATGTCGAGTACTTCCTCTGGCTTCGCAAAGGGAGCGAACAACTGAGAGAATCAGACCTTACGCGAGCGATAGAAGAGGGGCCGAGCTAGATGTCAGAGCGCAAAGTCCTTCTCATCACCCACCCGAATCGGGAAGAGACGTGGAAAGCTGCGGAGGAGTTGGTTTTGTCCCTGGGGGCAGCAGTGGAGTTCCTCTCCACCTCGCCACGAGAGATGTCCGGGGTCACGAGCGTTGACGCCGATTCGCTCCCAGAAGGTATTGAGCTTGCTGTCGTCTTTGGTGGCGACGGAACCATTCTTCGAGCAGCCGAGATTGTTCACGGACATGGCATACCCATCCTCGGAGTGAATCTAGGTCATGTCGGATTCTTGGCTCAGATCGACAAGCCATCGATAGGACGTCTCGCAAGTTTGATTCGTGATCGCTCTTTCACTGTCGAAGAGAGATTGACGGTTCAATACGAGATCATCAGAGAGAAGAGAGCCGTTGCAACGGGTTTCGCTCTCAATGAAGTGGTCGTCGAAAGTCCGAAGCCAGAGATGGTCGAGCTCTTCGTCCATGTCGACGACCGTCCGCTCTCGCTCTGGGGTTGTGATGGTGTTCTCATTGCGACGCCGACGGGCTCGACTGCTTACGCCTTTAGCGCTGGTGGTCCTGTCTTATGGCCTTCTGTGGATGCGATGGTTCTACTTCCCCTTGCCGCACACGCGCTCTTCTCGCGCCCTATGGTGGTGGCGACGAGTTCGACCATCGGTATAGATGTAGAGAGTCCGGCAGCAGTATTGGCTGCGGATGGTTACCGCCGTATCGAACTTCACGAGGGGGATCGAGTACGGATCTTCGCCTCCGATGATCGCATCAAGCTCGCTCATATCGACGACTCACTTTTCACAGATCGTCTTGTCGCGAAGTTCCAACTGCCCGTGGAGGGGTGGCGTGGCAAATAGGTCGCGTGAGATTACCGAGCTCGCGATCCGTAACATCGGAGTGATCGACCAAGCGGTACTTCCTCTCGGCCCTGGATTCAATGTGATCACAGGTGAGACCGGTGCCGGAAAGACCATGGTTCTCACTGGACTCAGTCTTCTAGCGGGTGCGCGTGCTGATGCAGATCTGATTCGACACGGCGCTGAAAGGCTCTCTGTCTCGGCTTCGGTCACGTTCGAGTCTCACCCGAGTGGCTCCCTTTCAGAGTTGATTGCAGAGCACTCTCCGGAGGTGGAGGACGGTTCGCTCATCTTGCAGCGGAGCATCTCGCGGGAAGGGAAAGGTAAGGCGGTCGTTGGCGCAGATCCAACGACAGTCTCAGTGCTCAGCACTTTCGCTGGCGAGTTCTTCGCCATTCACGGTCAGGGAACGAATCATCGGATCCTTGATCGCAATTACCAGTTACAACTCCTTGATCGAACGAGCGAAGAGGTTCTTCGGGTTCACGCGGATTATCTGGAGAAGTGGGAATCGTGGCGCTTGAGCGCTCGTGAGTTGAGGGACTTCGAGAGCGCGCTCAAGGATAAGGACCGAGAGATCGCAACTCTCACGAAGTTCCTTTCTGATCTGGAGAAAGTGAAGCCGGGTTCAGATGAGTGGGAAGAGATTGATCTTCGCGTGCGTAGACTGGATTCAGTCGAGGATCTTCGCATCGCATTCGAAGGCGCATTCACCTCTCTCGATGATGAGAGCGCTGGAGCAGTTACGCGCACTTCAGGCGCTCTTCGAAGCCTTGAAAGCTTCAAATCCGGAGATGAGGCTTTGAAGGAGTACATATCAAGACTTCGTGCTACGCAGATTGAGCTTCGTGAACTTGCCGCAGAGTTGAGTAATGAACTCTCCTCCCTCGATGTCGAGCCAGGAGAGCTTGATCGATTGCGTGAACGATTGGCGACTTTGAAGACGTTCCTCCAGAGGTATAGAGGCGATGTAGATCCAAACCTCTCGGACTCAGAGGCGATGAGAGCGCTCATATCTGTCGCAACAGAGAGACGCACTCTTCTCCGTTCGCTTCAAGAAGGTGACAACCAAATCGAAGTCTTGAAAGGTGAAGTAGAGGGGAAGCAGAAGATGGCTTCTCTTGCGGCTGCCGATCTGTCGCGGCTGAGGAGAGATGCCGCCGGCCAGCTCGCCAAAAGAGTGAATCAAGAGTTAGCAGGACTCGGACTAGAGCGTGCAGTGTTTACAATTGAAATTCTCCGAGAGAAGGACCTCACATCAGTAGGAACCGATTCGGTCGAATTCCTCTTTACGGCACATGGAGAAGGGAAACCTCTTCCCC
>JBJTGO010000070.1:0-1588 GCA_046093985.1 Actinomycetota bacterium | reverse complement strand
TTACATTCGATCCACTTGGAGGCGCAGTTACGGAAACGGGAAGTTCGAAACTCTTCTCTTTAGGTCGCGCAGAGTTGCCGGCACCTCCGCGTTAGGTGGAGATACCGAGCGTCGGCGCAGGCATTGGTCTTGATCGAGTCGAAACAAAGGTGGGAGATGCTGATGGAGAAGCAGAAGGGGTTGGTGTTGCGGACGGTGAAACTGTTGGCGTAGGACTTGCCGTTGGCGTAGGCGAAGGACTCGGAGAAGCAGTTGGAATTGGAATTACAACCGGAACTCGTACGCCACTCGACTTCTTCTTGACCCAGACCAATCTTCCAGACTTCGCGCGACATTCGAACTCTGTGCCACTTCTTTTTGCAGTAAGGCCAGCCTTCTTACATGTCGCACCGCTCTTTACTGCGGCTTGCGAAGGGGCCACCATCATCAATGAAAAGATGAGTCCGAGGATCGTGATCCATGAGAGAGAGGCCCTCGCTCCACTCATCGAGAGAACGATCACTCTCACTCGCGCTTTGGACATGTTCCCATCCTGCCCTACCGTGTACCCATGATCACGATTCCTCGCACCGAACTCTCCATCTACCCCCTCTCACTTGGCGGGAATGTCTTCGGTTGGACCGCAACGAAAGAAGAATCCTTCAAAGTCCTCGACAGATTCGTAGATCTCGGCGGCAATTTCATCGATACCGCAGACGTCTACTCGGCCTGGAAAGAGGGCAACTCGGGCGGCGAGAGTGAATCGATAATCGGTGAGTGGATGGAAAGTCGCGGAAACCGATCAAAGATGGTCATCGCGACAAAGGTCGCCAAACTCCCCACCAAGCCGGGACTCTCCCCAGCAAACATCGCATCAGCAGTCGAAGATTCGTTGCGGCGCCTTCGAACCGAGTACATCGACCTTTACTACGCCCACGAGGATGACGAGAAAGTCTCGCAAGAGGATTACCTGACCGCTTTCGACAGACTCGTTCGCGATGGAAAGGTCCGCTATCTCGGCGCCTCGAACTTCTCTGCAGAACGCCTAAGAAGTGCTGCGAAGATCTCAGCCGAGGGCAACCTCACCTCTTTCGTCGCGCTTCAGAATCATTACAACATCCTCGAGCGCGATGAGTATGAGAAGTCGATAGTCCCAGCCCTCCAAGATTTGGGAATCTCAAGCATCCCTTACTTCGGACTTGCCCGAGGATTCTTGACCGGCAAGTACCGCAAAGGTGTCAAAGTCGACTCAGTCCGCGCTGCAGGTGTCGAGGCTTATCAGAACGAGCGAGGATGGTCGATCATCGAACGCCTTGAGGCAATCGCTAAGGCGAAGTCAACGACGATCTCGGCGGTGGCTTTAGGCTGGCTTCGCGCCCAACCAACCGTGGTGGCACCGATTGCAAGTGCGAGGACCGTGGATCAACTCGAAGAGATCACGCCAATCGTTTCATTGAGCGACTACGAGCTAGCAGAGCTATCGGCTTAGAGCTCTGCCTTCATCTGACTGGCAACATCGCGGATGATCTGTTGCAGAGAATTCTTCGGCTTCCATCCGGTCAGGGCTCTGATCTTGGAGGTATCTGGAATCCGTCGCATCGTGTCTTCG
>JBJTGO010000069.1:0-2643 GCA_046093985.1 Actinomycetota bacterium | reverse complement strand
TTATGTGGGAGATACCAAGACTCTCGATGTTCACATCAAGAGACTTCGCGCCAAGGTGGAGAAGGACCCTGCCAATCCGACCTTGATTCAAACCGTAAGAGGGCTTGGCTACAAGATCGAGATCTAGTTCCGGTTGCTAAGAGTTAGTTGGGCAGAGAAACATCGGCGAACTCAAGGTCACGTTCGCGCACCAGTACATCAAGTTCGACGATGCCACCGCGCTGAAGGACGATTTCCACCGGAACGCGATATCCCGCCTTCACATCGAAGGCATCGAGATATGCATAAGCGGTTGCACTTGGTCCTGCGAGATGTTGTGGCCTATTGATGGTGAGTGGGAGTGACTCTGCTTCGCTGCCATTTGCCCAGACTTTCGCACGTTCTCCGTTGATCCCGATGGCAAGGACTGCATCCTCTATTTCATCTTGATTGACGATGGTGCCAACCAGGACGACTGAGCTATCTGGTTGAAGTACAAGTGTGAAATTACGAAGTTTCACTGGTCCTGCTTCACCTTCGACGCCATCTGTGACTTGAGTGATGAGCCGCGTCGCTGCATTGGGACCAGCTGCGCAACCTGTCAAGAGCGAGAGTGAGAGAAGAGCGATTGTCAAGCGCGAAAGAGTGCGTGCGCGACCACGAAGAGAAGTGATATTCACGCGCAAAGGATAAGGCAGAAAGCCTCCGCCTTCTCAATTTCATCCTGTCGCAGTGATGATGTAGAATCGCCCTCTAACGAAAGGCGCTTAATGTCATTCAAAGTCGGCGAAACCGTTGTTTATCCCCATCACGGAGCAGCTCTGATCGAAGCGATCGAGAAGCGAACAATCAAAGGCGAAGAAAAGACATATCTAGTTCTCAAAGTCCATCAAGGCGATCTCACAGTACGAGTCCCAGCAGATAACGTGGATCTCGTCGGTGTCCGTGATGTCGTCGATTCAGCCGGACTTGATCGAGTATTCGGCGTCTTGCGTCAGCCATATACCGAGGAGCCGACCAATTGGTCGCGCCGCTACAAGGCGAACCTCGAGAAGCTTGCATCCGGGGATGTCATCAAGGTCGCTGAAGTAGTTCGCGATCTCTATCGTCGTGACCTCGATCGCGGTCTCTCCGCCGGCGAGAAGCGAATGCTCGCTAAGGCGAAGTCGATCCTGATCTCCGAACTCGCACTCGCTGAGCGAACCGATGAGGCGAAGGCAGAGACGATCCTCAACGAGGTTTTAGCTTCCTAACTCTCTCTCTGGGCTGGGGCCAGGAGATGAGATCCTGAAGTCCCTGATGGAGGATTGATCATGCGATCCGCTGCCATCATCGCCGCCGCAGGAAGTGGTGAGCGACTCGGTGCTGATAGACCGAAGGCCTTCGTTCAGATTGCTGGTCGGACTCTTCTTGAACATGCTTACATCTCACTCTCGTCAGTCGTTGATGAGATCGTGATCGCAGCGCCAGCCGGATGGGAAGCAGAGGTGCGCAAGATCGTCGGTGAGAGTTCGAAGGTCGTCATCGGCGGCGCCACGCGAAGCGCATCGATCTCTAAAGCTTTAGAGGCAATCTCGCCTGATATCAATCTGGTCTTGGTCCACGATGCAGCTCGCGCTCTCGCAAGTAGCGCTCTTGCTCGTCGAGTTCTCGATGCACTCGTTGCTGGGGAGGTTGCCGTCATCCCAGCAGTTCCAGTGAGCGACACCATCAAGTCGATCACGCGAGAGGGTTATGTTTCATTGACACCAGATCGCACCTTCTTGCGAGCAGTGCAGACGCCGCAGGGTTTCACGAGATCAATCCTGATGCGCGCCCATGCAAGGGGAGAAGAAGCAACCGATGATGCTGCCCTGGTTGAGGGACTTGGTGAGCAGGTGAAGGTGATCGATGGTGAAGCGCGCGCGATGAAGATCACGACTGCGCAAGACTTGACGACAGCGCATCACTTCCTCGACGGTGATAGTGAAAGCGAATTTCGAACCGGTATCGGTAGCGATGCTCATGCCTTCTCTCAAGACCCCACCCGTACGCTTCAACTTGCATGTCTTTCTTGGCCAGGTGAAATCGGCGTGGATGGTCACTCTGATGGCGATGTCGCTGCACACGCAATCTGTGATGCGCTCTTCTCGGCTGCCCAGATCGGCGATTTGGGATCGAACTTTGGCGTCGATGATCCGAAGTACAGCGGAGCATCAGGAGCAACCCTCCTTACTGAAGCGTTGCGAAGAGTCGGTGAAGCCGGCTTCGAGATAGCCAATGTCTCGGTCCAAGTGATCGGAAATCGTCCGAAGATCGGACCACGACGACGAGAGGCGAGTGAAGCAATTTCGCTTGCACTTGGTGGTGCACCTGTTGCGATCTCTGCCACTACAACCGATGGTCTCGGTATGACTGGCGAAGGTAATGGTCTTGCCGCAGTGGCGACAGCTCTCATTTTCAGAAGCGCTCGAGCGCAGCGATAAGATTCGAATCTGCCATGACTCTTGCTCTCTATAACACTCTCACGCGCACCACAGCTGTCTTCACTCCCATCACTCAAGGGAAAGTCGGCATCTATCTCTGTGGCGCTACGGTGCAGGCTGAGCCACATATCGGCCACATCCGAAGTGGCGTCAATTTCGACATCCTCCGCCGCTGGCTTATGGCATCAGGGTTCGATGT
>JBJTGO010000068.1:0-15280 GCA_046093985.1 Actinomycetota bacterium | reverse complement strand
CGAATCGTCAACTCGCTCGCGGCACACACGCTCTATCCCGACGGTCCCGCAATCGTCGTCGACTTCGGTACCTCGACCAATCTTGATGTGGTTTCACCGAAGGGTGAGTTCTTAGGTGGTGCACTCGCACCAGGAATCGAGATCTCGGTCGATGCACTTGCTTCACGAGCAGCGCAACTTCGTAAAGTCGAGTTGGTCAAGCCTCGCTCTGTCATCGGGAAGAACACTGTAGAAGCGCTGCAATCAGGGACGATCTATGGATTCGCAGGACAAGTCGATGGCCTTGTTGATCGGATCGTGGCGGAGTTATCAGATCTCTATCCATCATCAGGTGAGGTCTCGGTGATAGCAACCGGTGGACTTGCACCGTTGGTCCTTGGCATCAGTGAGACCATCGAATTCCATGAACCAGATCTCACTCTCATCGGCTTGCGTCTGCTCTATCAGCGAAACTAGCCGATAGAGTTCGCGCATCATGAGTGGTGAGATCGATGATGTGGATGACCTGCCGGAACAGTTACGGATCCGCAGGGAGAAGCGCTCCGCTCTGATTGAGCGAGGCATCGAGCCTTATCCGGTTTCGGTACCAAGAAGTTCCACCCTCAAGGAGTTGCGAGAGAGATTCGCAGATCTAGCAATCGACGTGGCCACCGGAGTGACCGAGAGCGTCACTGGTCGAGTGATCTTCAAACGAGATACCGGGAAACTTTGCTTTGCAACGCTTCGAGAAGGAGATGGCACAGAACTTCAGGCGATGTTCTCACTCGACAAAGTCGGTGAGGAGAGCCTTGGTGCGTGGAAGTCTGATGTAGATCTCGGTGATCTAGTCTCTGTCACTGGTGAAGTGATCACCTCAAAGCGCGGTGAGTTATCGATCCTTGCTTCACGTTATGCGATTGCGGCGAAGACATTGCGACCATTGCCAGTTGAACATAAGCCACTTTCCGAAGAGACGCGAGTGCGTATGCGCTATGTCGATCTCATCGTCCGACCTGAGGCGCGCGATATGGCGCGGATTAGACCCAATGTGATGCGATCACTTCGTTCCTCCTTCGATTCGCGTGGATTCATCGAAGTCGAGACTCCGATGCTCCAGGTGATGCATGGCGGAGCGGCGGCAAGACCTTTCGTCACCAAGAGCAATGCCTATGACATGGAGCTCTTCCTCCGTATCGCACCCGAGCTCTATCTCAAGCGTTGCGTCGTCGGTGGACTCGAGAAGGTCTTTGAGATCAATCGAAATTTCCGTAATGAAGGCGCTGATTCATCACATTCGCCTGAATTCGCGATGATCGAGACCTATTGGGCTTATGCCGATTGGGATGATATGGCGACGCTCACCCGTGAACTTGTTCAAGAGTCTGCGAAGGCGCTCTTCGGCTCCCACGTGGTCAAGCACTTCGACGGGCGCGAGAGCGATCTCGGCGGAACCTGGAAGGAGATCGATTTCTACTCTGCGATCTCAGATGGACTTGGTCAAGAAGTGAGTGCAGCGACTTCTTTCGATGAGTTGGTCACGATTGCTCAGAAGCGAGGCATCAAGGTCGATCCGAAGTGGATTCATGGCAAATTGGCTGAGGAGATCTTCGAAAACGTTGCCGGAGATCTCTTGAGCGGCCCGATCTTCGTCCAGGGATATCCCGTCGACACATCCCCATTGGTGCGCGAACACCGGGAACGCGCCGGAATCACGGAGAAGTGGGATCTTTATGTCGATGGTTTCGAATTGGCAACTGGTTACTCAGAACTTGTCGATCCTGTGATCCAACGAGAACGACTTGTCGAGCAGGCAAAACTTGCAGCGAAGGGTGATCTCGAAGCGATGCAATTAGATGAGGATTTCCTGCGCGCGATGGAATTCGGTATGCCACCGATGGGCGGTATGGGTATGGGCGTAGATCGACTCTTGATGGCGCTGACTGGATTAGGTATTCGAGAGACCATCCTCTTCCCGCTCGTGAAGCCAGAAGAGTAAGAGATGATCGATGGTTTGATCGTTCGTCCTGCGACGACGCACGATGTCAAAGTAGTTCGCGAGTTGATCGATCTCTATTCATTGCAACGCAGACTCCTCACCAAAGAGACGGTCACACTCTTTGAGAGCGTGCAAGAGTTCAGCGTCGCTGAGATTGGCTCACGAGTGATCGGTTGTGGTGCGCTCCATGTGATGTGGGAGGACCTCGCAGAGGTTCGAACGCTCGCAGTTCTCGAGGAATTTCGCGGTCGTGGTGTTGGAAAGCAGATTCTCAATGATTTGATTGAGCGCGCGAAGAAGATCGGTGTGAAGCGGCTCTTCTGTCTCACTTTCGAAACCGAGTTCTTCGCTCGACATGGTTTCGTTGAGATTGAAGGTGCACCGGTTGATCCTGATGTCTACAAAGAATTGCTTCTCTCATATGACCAAGGCGTTGCAGAATTCTTGGATCTAGAGAGCGTCAAGCCCAATACCCTGGGAAATACCAGAATGCTCAAGGTTCTCTGATCCCCCAACATTTTGTGCTGATACGGGCATAACCCGGCCATATCTGGGGTTGAACCGATCACCGCTGGCGGTTTTAGGCTCCTTGGCTAGGCTTAGGCAAGCCTCTTTAGGTTAGGAATCGCCCGAAAAGAAGGAGCAAAACCGATGTTTGAGCGCTTTACCGATAGAGCCCGCCGGGTCGTTGTCCTCGCCCAAGAAGAGGCTCGCATGCTCAATCACAACTACATCGGTACAGAGCACATCCTCCTAGGTCTCATCAAAGAGGGCGAAGGTGTGGCAGCGAAGGGCCTCGAGGCTCTTGGTATCTCCTTGGATGGGGTGCGCACCCAAGTCGAAGAGATCATCGGTCAAGGACAGCAAGCGCCATCGGGACATATCCCTTTCACTCCACGCGCAAAGAAGGTTCTCGAACTCTCGCTCCGTGAAGCGCTACAACTTGGACATAACTACATCGGTACTGAGCACATCCTCTTAGGTCTCATTCGCGAAGGTGATGGCGTTGCGGCACAGGTATTGGTCAAACTTGGCGCAGATCTCAATCGCGTCCGTCAGCAAGTAATCCAACTTCTCTCTGGTTATCAAGGTAAGGAAGCAGTCACCTCCGGTGGACCACAAGAGGGGCAACCATCGACATCACTCGTTCTCGATCAATTCGGTCGCAATCTCACACAAGCAGCGCGAGAGACGAAACTCGATCCAGTGATCGGCCGCGAGCAAGAGATCGAGCGCGTGATGCAGGTCCTCTCTCGTCGTACCAAGAACAACCCAGTTTTGATCGGTGAACCTGGTGTCGGTAAGACCGCAGTCGTCGAAGGCCTGGCACAAGCGATCGTCAAAGGCGATGTCCCAGAGACATTGAAGGGTAAGCAGCTCTACTCGCTCGATCTCGGCGCACTCGTTGCAGGTTCTCGTTATCGTGGAGATTTCGAAGAGCGTTTGAAGAAGGTCTTGAAGGAGATCCGCACTCGCGGTGACATCATCCTCTTCATCGATGAGATCCATACTCTCGTCGGTGCTGGCGCAGCAGAAGGTGCGATCGATGCCGCAAGCATCTTGAAGCCGATGCTCGCACGAGGTGAGCTCCAGACCATCGGTGCCACCACGCTCGACGAGTATCGCAAGCACCTCGAGAAGGATGCAGCGTTGGAGCGTCGATTCCAACCGATCCAAGTCCGTGAACCATCCGTGGCACACACCATCGAGATCTTGAAGGGGCTGCGTGATCGTTACGAGACCCACCACAAGGTGACCATCTCCGATTCTGCTCTCGTCTCTGCAGCGACTCTCGCTGATCGATATATCTCGGATCGATTCTTGCCGGATAAGGCGATCGATCTGATCGATGAGGCGGGCTCTCGTCTTCGAATCCGCCGAATGACTCAACCACCTGAGATTCGCGCTTACGATGACAATATCGCCGAGGTTCGTAAAGAGAAGGAATCCGCGATCGATGGACAGGATTTCGAGAAGGCAGCAGCGCTCCGTGACAAGGAGAAGACGCTGATGCAGGAGAAGATCGAGAAGGAGAAGTCTTGGAAGGCAGGCGACCTTGATGTCGTCGCCGATGTCGATGAGGAGTTGATCGCAGAGGTCCTCTCCACCGCGACTGGAATCCCAGTCTTCAAACTCACCGAGGCCGAGACTGCACGTTTGCTTCGCATGGAAGATGAGTTGCATAAGCGAGTCATCGGACAAGAGCAAGCGATCCATGCGCTCTCACAAGCGATCCGTCGTACACGTGCAGGTCTCAAGGATCCACGTCGTCCTGGTGGCTCCTTCATCTTCGCTGGTCCTTCCGGAGTCGGAAAGACTGAACTTTCGAGGACTCTCGCATCCTTCCTCTTCGGTGATGAGGATGCGTTGATCCAACTCGATATGTCGGAGTACTCCGAGAAGCACACTGCCTCTCGACTCTTCGGTGCACCTCCAGGCTTCGTTGGTTACGACGAAGGTGGCCAGCTCACCGAGAAAGTGCGACGTCGTCCATTCTCTGTCGTCCTCTTCGATGAGATCGAGAAGGCACATCCAGATATCTTCAATTCACTGTTGCAGGTCCTTGAAGATGGAAGGTTGACTGATGCGCAAGGTCGCGTCGTCGACTTCAAGAACACCATCATCATCATGACCACCAACCTTGGCACTCGCGATATCTCGAAGAGCCTCTCGCTCGGATTCATCAATCCAGACGATACGGTCGGTAATTACGAGCGGATGAAGGCGAAGGTTCAGGACGAACTCAAGTCCCACTTCCGCCCTGAGTTCTTGAACCGTATCGATGACATCATCGTCTTCCATCAGTTGACCGAGAGCGAGATCATCCAGATCGTGGATCTGATGATCGACAACCTCGAGAATCGCCTCAAGGCGAAGGAGATGGGGATCGAGCTCACTTCGGCAGCGAAGGGCATCTTGGCAAAGCGTGGTTATGACCCACTCTTAGGTGCAAGGCCACTTCGCCGAACCATCCAACGAGAGATCGAGGATGCGCTCTCCGAGAAGATCCTCTTCGGTGAACTCAAGAGTGGTCAGATCGTGGTGATCGATGTCGAAGGTGAAGAAGGTTCAGAGGTCTTCACATTCAAGGGTCTTGCGCGAGAGAAGTTGCCCGATACCCCAGAGGACCTCACTGAGGAGAGTCCACAGGCTTAACTGCGAGCGAGGCGGTACTTATCGCCTCGCTTCGTAATGAAACCTTCGCTCGTCAATTGCTTAAGAGCGTCTTCTAGCATCACTTCGTCGTTCCAAACGAACTCATTACGAGATCGTGGTTCCTTCTCGCGAAGCGCCTTGAGGATCTGACCCCGACATTGTCGTTTCGTCCCGTGCCATGGTTGACCTTTACGAATCTCATTGGATTTAGGTGAACCGTTACGAAGCCAGAGGCAAGATCTTGCTAGGGGACAGATCCCGCACTTTGGATCCTTTGCAGTGCAGATCAAGGCACCGAGTTCCATCACTGCTTTCGACCAGGTAGGTCCGAAGATCGGACGCTCACTCTTCTCGCGAGATGTCACGGACTTGGGTGGATGTTCGATTCCATCGAGCGCACGTGCGTAGACCCTGCGGATATTGATATCCATCACGTTATGGCTCTGATCGAATGCGAAGGAGAGGATCGCAGTTGCGGTGTATTCACCGACGCCAGGAAGAGTTCGAAGTCTTTCGAGATCACTTGGCACTTGATTGCCATGCTCTTGATCGATCACCTTCGCGCTCTCCCAGAGACGAAGTGCGCGCCGTGGATAACCCAGAGAACCCCAAGCCTTGATCACATCGCTCTTACTTGCCTGCGCAAGATCGCGTGGGGTTGGCCAACGACCCATCCACTCATTCCACTTAGGAAGGACTCGCACCACGGGGGTCTGTTGCAACATGAACTCACTGACCATCACGCCCCATGGAGTTGTCTTTCGCCAGGGCAGATCGCGAGCAGAGTGCGCGAACCAATCCGTGACCTCTTCGAGCATCTACGCTCCGATTCGAACTCGTCCGATCGCTTGATCGAGTCGGGATACCTCGACGATATCCATCCCATCGATCTTCACATCACTACCGGTAGGAACTAGCGCTCGCTTGAATCCAAGACGGAAGGCTTCATTGAGACGTTGTGCCACACCTTGTACGCGACGGATCTCACCAGCAAGTCCGACCTCACCGAGTGCGATCAGATCTGAGGGAAGCGCCAAGCCCTGCGCACCTGAAGCCACCGCAAGTGCGACGGCAAGGTCTGCAGCAGGTTCTTGGATTCTCATGCCGCCAACTGTTGCGACGTAGACATCGCGTCCAGAGAGTTTGACCTTGGCACGAAGTTCCAAGACAGCAAGGGTCATCGCAGTGCGTGGATTGTCGAGACCGCTCGTCACTCGACGTGCATTGCCATAATCAATCTCACGATCACTTCCAACGAGCGCCTGGATCTCAGCAAGAAGTGGGCGTCTTCCTTCTAGTGCGACTGTGACACACGTGCCAGGGACAGGTTCGGCATGACGGGTGGTGAAGAGCCCGTTGGGATCAGGAAGCCCTTCGATTCCACCGTCATGAAGGTCGAAGCAGCCGACCTCATCGCTTGGGCCGAAGCGATTCTTGGTAGCGCGAATCAACCGGAGCCTCGAATGGCGCTCGCCTTCGAATTGCAAGACGACATCGACGAGATGCTCGAGAAGACGTGGACCTGCGATCGAACCATCCTTCGTCACATGACCGACAAGGACTAGTGAGATCGACCGCTCCTTACAGATACGAATCAGTGCTGCGGAGACTTCGCGGATCTGCGAGACGCTTCCTGGCGCGCTATCGATCGCAGCGCTACCGATGGTTTGGATCGAATCGATGATGAGAAGCGCTGGTTCTACCTTCTCGATATGAGTGATGATCGCACCGAGATCATTTTCGGATGCGAGATAGAGATCCTTGGCAAGCGCTCCCACTCGCTCTGCGCGAAGACGGACCTGCGATGGTGATTCCTCACCACTTATATAGAGCGCACGATCTCCAAAGAGTGATGCGACTGTGAGAAGGAGCGTCGACTTACCGACTCCAGGTTCACCAGCGAGGAGAAGCGCAGCCCCTGGGACCAATCCGCCGCCGAGGACTCGATCAAACTCCTCGACGCCACTCGTTCGCGCCGTCGCGCTCGCAAGTTCCACATCCTTGATCGGAAGTGCATCTGAGTTCGGCGCTGTTGCGACGAGCGTTGCCTTCTTCGGCGCACCTAGCTCTTCGATCGTTCCCCATGCTTGGCACTCACCACAACGACCGACCCACTTCGTCGTGCTCCAGCCACATTCGCTACAGCGATATGGGTCTTTGACTGGCTTGGCCATCTTCTATCGCCCCTATTGACGTCTTGCTGTCGCGGGATGGATCGTAAAGAGCGGTAGATGCTTTCGCTTTGCACTCTTGAGCAACGTCATTCTCTTATCGCACGCATCGGCGAGGACTCGGTATGCAGGTAGACCCATCATCTGGATCAACTCATCCTTGCTTGAGAGATAGACCGGTTTCGATCCTGTGTGTGCTTCGGTATTGCTGGTGCAGTACCAATCGAGGTCTGCCCCACCCTCTCCCCATGCCATGCGCCCATACTCCCCGATGACGGTGACAAGGAGTTCGGCGTCGCCGACAGGGCGGCGTTCATAGGAGCGTCGAAGCGGAAGTTGCCAGCAGACATCGGGTTTCGTCTCGTAGAAGTGGGTCCCTTCGCGCACTGCCAGATGGTGGAGCGCGCATCCCATCCCACCTTCGAAACCTGATCGATTGAGGAAGATGCAGGAGCCATCGATTCGCTTCGTCTTTCGATCGTCATCGAGGCCGATCTCGGTGATGCTCAACTTCCCACCGCGATAACCGCGGGAGTGCATCTGCCAGATATCGGGAGTAAGGCGTGCAGCAGCGCGCGCAACTCTCTTCTCATCTTCTCGATCGGAGTAGTAGGCGCCATCACTGCAACATCCAGCGTTCGGCTCTTCCTTATCAATCCCCTTACATCCACGACCATAGATGCAGTTCCATGATGATGTGAGCCATGTGATGTCGCACTTGAAGAGGTGTTCTGGATTGCTGGGATCTTCGAATTCCAACCATTCTCTCGGGAATCCTTCTTTGATCTCAGGCATAGTGCGAGAGCCTAAAGGATAGGCTCACGCTGTGAGGACGCGGATTGGATTCATCGGTGCTGGTGTGATGGGTCAGGCGGTCATCGCCACTCTCATCAAGGCAGGGATATCGAAAGAACAGATCTCTTTCACACGCAAGCGAAGTGAATTGAACGATGAGATCGCCAAAGTCTTCGGAATCACTGCAAAACCCCTTGAGAAGTTGGCACGTGAGTCAGATCTCATCTTCCTTGCCATGAAACCTCAGGATCTGATCGCCATTCTGGGTGAGGCAAGAGCCCACATCGCTCACGATGCTCTTATCGTCTCTCTCGCTGCGGGGAAGAAGACCAGTGTGATCCAAGATGCGGTTGGCGGTAAGAACCCTGTGATCCGCGTAATGCCGAATACTCCGATGGTTGTAGGTGAAGGTGTCTCAGTTCTCTCTGCCACCTCTAATGTCGATCCCGCAGAAGTCGAGTGGGTCAGAGGCCTTCTTGCCCATGGCGGTCTTGCGATGGTGATCGATGAAGATCTTCAAGATGCTGTCACCTCGATCAGTGGTTCTGGTCCTGCTTATTTCTTCGCATTCATCGAAGCGATGGTGAGTGCGGGTGAGAAGTTAGGTATCTCGCATCAGGATGCCACCACACTTGCGATCAAGACGATCAAGGGTGCTGCCGTGATGCTCGAGCAATCGGGGAAATCGGCGACCACGTTGCGTGAGAATGTCACCAGTCCTAAGGGAGTGACAGCTGAGGCGCTCAGGGTCTTTCATGAGCGCGGTCTTGATGAGATGGTGGAGGCTGCCATGCGGGCGGCGCGAGATCGATCCTTGGAGTTGGGTTGAGATCGAAGTTCGTTCTGCGGGTCAGCCTTGTTCTCGCTCTCTCCCTGCTTCTTCCTGCGACCTCACATGCAGAGATCGAAGTAAAGCGCCTTACACCACAACTCCAACTCGATGGCGGTACTCGAGCTATCGCAACGACTTCCGATGTGATCGCGCTCGCTGGAGAGAAGATCAGAGTCATTTCTAAGGGCGCTACAGATCTAACGTCAGCCCTCACTCTCAGCGGCAGCAGCGCTCGCCTCTTCACCGATCTGATCGCGCATCAGGGAAGGTTCTTCGCAGTCGGAATCGCTGAGAGTTCAACTGTGGCTTCGATCACGACGCCACCGAATCTCATCAATCCTGATTCGATCACGATTGGCGCTGGCGCTACGCAATCACAGGGATTGACTCGGCTCGTCCTCCTTGAATTCTCAACCGCAGGCGTGGTTCTCAAGGAGTCGATCTTCGATAGCGATCGCCCACTTCTTCCTCGCACAGTACGCATCTTCGGTGATCGCATCGCGATCGTGGGATCGATAGCGTCTGCAACCGGAGTGCAAGGTTTTTTCGCCACAGTGGATCTCTCCGGAAAGTATCTCTCCTTCACTACCTTTGGTGATGCTTCGACAGAGATCAATTCGCTTGCGAATCTACGCACCCTCTACGGAGGAAGTAGCGAGAGATTGGCCGGATCGAATCGTCAGGGAATAAGCGATGGAGTGATCCTCTATCTTGATGGTGAAGGAAAGCTCAGTCGAGTGGTCCGTAGTTTCCTCGCTTCGAGTGAACGCTCCTGGGAAGAGGTGAGTACTTCACATCTTGCCGTCGGTCCAGTGAAGCGATCGGGCGGAGAAGAGGTTGCGATCACGAAGTTCTCGTCATCAGGTGCGCCACAATGGTTCGTGAGGTATCCGGGTAGCGATCCACATCTGAGTCAACGCACCGTCGGATTGATCACCACGAAGAAGTTGGCGGGGATAGCGAGAATCACTCCAAATGGCAAGAACGCACTCTTCCTTGAATACGACGCCAAATCTCTTTCCAAGAAGGCGACCATAAAGAGCGTTCGATCGATTCCCGCACGTTCCATCATTGACTTGACCGATGGTTATGCCGTGATCATTGACCGTGAGGGTCGATCCCAGTTGATACCTTTAGCCCCTTGATTCTGATTCAACGAAGTGATGAAGGGATGTGATCGTGGGTTCCGTTGTCAAGAAGCGCCGTAAGCGCATGGCAAAGAAGAAGCATAAGAAGTTGCTCAAGAAGACACGTATTCAGCGTCGCAACAAGAAGTAACGATCACACTCCTTCCGCCCGTCATGGGCGGAAGAGGGTTAACTTCCCATCCACTCCCACTAAGGCGTATCGATCCTTTCCAAGAGTGATCCATGTGGCGACAGCACCTTTCGGAATCTCTTGATCGACCACCAATCTCACTTCAAGGCTCCTCTTCTCCATCACACAGAGCCTTCGCTCACATCCGAAGAGCGATCCATTGGGATCCTCTGCAAGTGGTCCGCTCAAGAAGCCATGGTCATCCGCGAATCCCGCAACTGGAGCATCGACATCGCTGATTAAGCGTGACTTGAGGCGATCAGGTTTCGGTCTCGTCAATGGCGTTGAGGAGAGCCAGGATCCGAAGACTTTGCTCTTCTGAGCGGTGATGGAGATGTCGTAACCGGGAACTGCGACCAATTCGCCGGTGACTTCGAGGTTTTGATAGCTCCAATCCTCTGGATAGATCGAGGATCGCTTCGCTACACGGACCTCACCTTGTGTGGCATCACGATTTGCATCGACGACGAGGATCGAGTCGTAGATCAAGTAGACCGTCTCACCGACTGTGGTTGCGCGAAGCCTGAATCCAACGTCACCGATACTTCGTCCACCAGTTCGCTTATCTCCATCGACGATCTCGTAGAACCAGGTGTTTCGAGAGCGGACCGCGCCAAGGAGGATTCCTTGACTCTCATCGCGATAGAAGACTTGTAGCCCTTGCTTCGTCGCTGCGCAGGCGTTGGAGACGCTGACATCGCTAGCGGTGCGAACCCGATCCTTCTCCTCATAATTCTGCACTTGTGGGCCGTTGCCATCGACGACCTCATAACGCCACCGTGCGCCATCGAATTGGCCGTAGCGAAGATCCTTTTCGGTCAGATCGGTATAGAAGAGATGAAGTCGCTCTTTCTCTCCCTTTCCGCTGACGCAGAGCGAGAGGTATCCGGAGACATCATTCGTCGTGCGACCGGATCGACTGCTATTTCCGTCAACGATAGTCCTTATCCAACGACCTTCGGAATATGTCGCAAGTTTCACATCGCCACGATCGGAATCGGTATAGGCGACGACGGTCTTGCCTTTGAACTTGGTGTGAGCGAGGAACTTGCTATCTGCACTCGGATCGATGGCGGTTGCACGCCAGCCACGTTCTGGTTTGACGGTATTACTTCGCACCACTGGTGATTTGCCATTGTCGTTGAGTGCGATCACATCGAAGGAGTAAGCATCACCGTTCTTGAGTCCAGAGAAGAGCGCTGGGCTCTCTGCAACTTCTAGCGAGTCACCAGTCTGCACATTGGTGACGATGTAGGAATTGACCTGAGCGCTCCGTGAGTTGGATGGTGGATCGAATGTGATGATCGCTCTGCCATCGCCGATCAGAGCCTCTACATTGCGCGCTTCATTGGGAAGGCCGAAAGCTGCCCCTGCTGGAGGCTTCTGCTTCATATCCTCGATCATCGCCTCTGCGATCGGTCCAGGAGTTGTGAGAACTTCGCCAGATGCGAGATTCGGTGTCATCGTTGCATTCGGCGTGCCCTTCTCGAAGGTGCTCTCATCGAGATGGCTCACGGAGGATCCGACTTCGAATGTCTTCGGTGTGTAAAGAAGAGGTTTCGTTCCGTTGTTTGCAGCGATTGCACGACGACCAGACCAGTAGAGAGTCGATGTGAGCGCAGTTCCCAACTCCAGTGAAGGTGAAGGCAAGTCTCGCAATCTACGACCATCGGAGAGTTCGGCGTAGGCATCGAAGGGAGTCGGTTGGGTCATGGTGCCGAAGGAGTTGTAAGAGATGAAGTCGGCATTGGAGAGGAATCCGAGTCCATGGCCGATCTCGTGGAGGACGACGGAGACGAGATCGAATTGACTCTGACCAGGCTTTCCGTCGGTGCCGAGATACCAGAATGGGAAAGCGCTGATACGGATCACGATCTCAGGATTCCTTGGATCAAGATCGCGCCCTGCGAGTGAGTTCGCTAGCGCTGATGAATACCAGAGGTCTCGATCAGGTGCGCCATCGAAGTTGTTGAAGTATCGACCTGGTCTTGCAGTGCCGAGTACGCCATAGGGAGCAGTTCGATCCCAATAAGCAGCGACACTGACCGGCACCTTCGATTCGAAATATCCCTCCCATGCTTTGACGCCTTGTTCAATCGCTGCCTTCGCTCGCTCAGGGATGTTGACGTAAGTAAGTTCGAAATTGCTTCGAGCTGGACGTTGCCCAGTCGTTCCAGGTTCGACTTGTGTCGTCGAAGTATCGCCTTCTTGGCGAAAGAGTGGTTCATCGGCGTAGATCGCGCCCCAGATCGTTGCCGGTGCGGAGTTGAAGGAGATCGCGTTGCTTGCGCTCGTCAATGGAAGCGAGAGGAGCGAGAAGGAGAGTGCGAGCGTGACGAGAGAGATGGTGAGTGATCTGGTCCTTCGCCGTCGCATAGCGGAAGATTATCGTCTCGCTCTCCACGCTTTGGAGCGATCAAAGAGGAATAGAGTGAGAACCCTCTGAGAAGGGAGTGGTGACGATGGTGGAGATCAAACTCTTCTCTAGGAGAGGTTGCCATCTCTGTGAGGTCGCGCTAGAAGAGATGGAGCGGGTCGCCTCCGCACATCAGATCGCAATCAAGATTGATGAGATCTTCATCGATGGCGATTCAGCTTTGGAGAGTGAATATGGATTCATGGTGCCGGTGATCCATATCGATGGTGCGATGCATGGCTATGGTCGCGTTGAAGAAGCGAGATTTCTCAAGGCGATCTCCGCTAACTAGTGAGAGTACTTAGGGCTTCTTGATCTTGAAACCTGCAGGGCACTTGGGTTGTACACCAGTCACTCGCTTCAAGGTCTTTCCCTTCACGCAGGTGATGGTGACTTTCTTTGCGGGACTCTGATTTCCTGCGGATTGATCTGCAGGTTGTGTCACTGGTTGACCATTTGCCATGATCATGACGTAACCAGGCGCACAGAGTGGCTTTACACCTCGCACCTCTACCTTTTCGGTACCGCGTTGGCAGACGATCACATTCTCGACCTGTTGATTAGGTTGATTTCCGGTTGCAGGTTGGCATTGCCTGGTCGGTGAGGGCGATTGACCTGGTGCACAGGGTGGCAGTCCCTGCCCTGGCTGAGTTGGCTGTCCAGGCTGATTAGCTTGCCCAGGTTGAGTTGGCTGAGTTGGTTGCGCGCTGGCTCCTGCCGAAGCGGAACTCGATTTGGTCCAACCTTCAAGTTTGACCTTCAAAGTGGGCGCGGAGTAAGTGAAGTTGTTCGATGCGAGATGCACCCAACCATTCTTTGTTCCAAGCGAAACCGATGCGACGCTACTTTTTCCAGTGTCGTCATAAGTGATCTCCATTGATGCATACGATGGCAGCGTCTTCAACCCATAGACGCACTTGATCAAGTCTTCTCTCATCGCAAATGCATATCGACCAGTATTCGTTGTCTTGCCGTCTTCCTTGTAATGGGGTGCTGCGACGCGATAGAGCAGCGCGCCCTCCGACTCACTCCACTGTGGCGATCCTGGCTCATAGACCGCTGCATTCGAAGTCACGATGCCTTGGACCCCTTCGATGGCGGAACAACCGGAGGCAAAATTCTGAGTTCCTCCCGAAGTCGTGTTGAGACGCCATGTGAGCGAAGTCGTGAGCGCCTTGTCATCGAGATATTTCTCAAGTTTCTTATAGCTGCTGTAGGCCATCTGATCATCAGGATCGACGCCAGCGACATCCATATTCTTCTGGCCAGGAGCTGCGGTCTGGTCTCGCTTCGACTCTCGGAGATAATCCTTCACGTCAGAATTCTGTGGCAACCACTTTCCAGCGACGATCTCCTCCAGAGGATCTGCTTCGACTACCAAGTTGAAATAGTTCTCGTCGTAGGACTCGGTGTAAGCGATCGGCTTATCCAAGCGTCCATTGAGCCAACCAGAGATGATCTTAGGCAGGCGCACTTTGAGCGAGAATCTCAGCCCACTCTTGAACGCAATGCGCTGATAACAGAGCTTGTCCTCGACAGCAATACAGCCCGCAGCACCACTTCCTTCTGCGAAGGAATCATCAGTTGCAGTTTTGACTGGATAGATGGAGAGACGAAGCGACTTCTCGCTCGGGTCCCAGGTCGAACTTCCGGTTGGGCGATTGAATAGGGCTGAGACAAGTCCAAGGACGATGTAGTCCTGAGTCTCTGCGCCATCAGTGACGCGGTAGATCCAAGGACCATCTGCACCGGGATATCCAGTGTTCGTCTTGGCATCAAAGGTGGAGTCCCAACCTGGGCTCTTCTTCGCATAGACACGTTTGATCGGTACTGCCTTGATCGATGATCCATCAGACTTCACGACAGAGAGCGATACGACACAAGCAGCCTTCTCGCGAGCAGAGCAATCACCTGTGACCGCGTCCCACTTGATTTGTTGGAAGCTCGAGTCAGCTAAGCCATCGACGCAAGCCTTCTCAGTAGGAGTCGTGCAGACCACACGTCCACCGGTTTGATTCCCACCTGCGCCTTGTTTCTCGAGTGAAACGAAGGAGAGGAAGCTGATTTGGTTCTGATCCCAATAGACCATGGCGTTATCACTAGAAGTTGGCTCACTCAATCTCAAGATTGTTCGCGCATCTCTGATAACGGAAGGATCTTTGGTGTAGGCAGCTGTGTTGTTATTGGGCGATCCACCCGGTTGACCAGGTTGACCAGGTTGCGGTGGCGAACAAGGGTTAGTCGGAGATGAGACCTGACCTGGTGCGCAGACGGGTGGATTTGTATTGGCTGAGGAGATAGCAGGGATCGAAAGGGTTAGTACTGATACACAGACGAGGGAGAAGAAGCGTTTCATCTGTACCTCCTGTTCATACTTTAGCGAAACCACCAGGTCAAAGAGCTCTTCGTTCGGTGGCTTCGAATCAGATCGAACCCGTGTAGACATCATCAGCATCGATGATGCGATAGGCATATCCCTGCTCAGCGAGGAATCTTTGACGGTTCTGAGCAAATTCCTGATCGACTGTGTCACGCGCGACGAGTGAATAGAAACGGGCACCACGTCCATCTGCCTTAGGACGCAAGATGCGCCCCAACCGTTGCGCCTCTTCTTGGCG
>JBJTGO010000067.1:0-12383 GCA_046093985.1 Actinomycetota bacterium | reverse complement strand
CTATTGGCTCTTCGGTGAGGAGTATCGAAAAGAGAATCGCCTTCGCGCCACCAGACCACTCCTGCCACTCTTTCATGAACCAGAGAAGACGAAGATGGCCTGTGTCAACGAGATCGTCTCCTCGGTTGAGAACCGCGCATGGGTCCATCACATCCCCCGACTGATGGTTCTTTCAAATCTTGCACTCCTTACTGGTATCGATCCAGAGGAGTTCCTCGATTGGATGTCTGAGGTCTTCATCGATGCCTACGACTGGGTCATGGTCCCCAATGTGATCGGTATGGGCGTTCATGCCGATGGCGGGAAGATGATGACAAAGCCATATGCTGCAGGTGGCGCCTACATCTCGCGGATGTCGAATTACTGCAAAGGTTGCGCCTTCGATCCCAAGACTCGTAGCGAAGAAGATTCTTGTCCCTTCACGACTCTCTATTGGGACTTCCTCGATCGACATCGGGAGGAGTTCTCGAAGAACCATCGAATCGCACAGCAAGTACGCGGTCTAGATCGATTGAAGGATCTGGAGCAATTGCGAGGGCGTGCGAGCGAAGTCTTATCGAGACTCAGTGATGGCACTCTCTAGCGAGTGACTCGAACTCCCTTACCGACGACCACGATTCCTGACTCCGAGACAGTAAATCGCTCTCGATCACGCTCAGGATCGAATCCGATCGTTGCGCCTTCATCGACCACCACGTTCTTATCCAAGATCGCATTCCGCACCTGGGCGTGTGCACCAACGCGCACCGATGGCATCAAGACGGAGCCCTCTACGCGAGAGCCCTGTCCTAATTGCACGTCATATGAGGCGACGCTTTGGAAGAGCGTTCCGCCAGCGAGGATCGAACCTGCGCCGACGATTGACTCTTGAGCCGAGCCATAGTTAGCGAACTTCACCGGTGGAAGTGAAGGTGGATTGGTAAGGAGCGGCCACTCATCGTTGTAGAGATTGAAGATCGGATGGACCGAGACCAGATCCATATGCGCCTCGTAATAGGCATCAATCGTCCCTACATCGCGCCAGTACCCGCGGTCACGATCGGTCTCACCGGGGACTCGGTTATGCGCGAAGTCATAAGCTCGCGCTGCACCTTGCTTCGTCATCATCGGGATGATGTTTGCGCCGATGTCGTGCCTACTCTCGGGATCTGCAGCATCGGCGAGGAGCGCTGCCTCCATAGCATCGCGGCGGAAAATGTAGTTACCCATCGACACCAGTGATAGATCAGGATTCGATGGCATTGCAGGTGGATTCGATGGCTTCTCATGGAAGGCCTTGATGGTCACGCCATCCTCTGCCAACTCGATCACTCCGAACTCGTGAGCCTCTGATCGCTTCACTCGTATCGCAGCGACTGTTACTCCGGCTCCGCTTTCACGGTGTTCTTGATACATCTGGTCGGGATCCATCCGATAGACGTGATCAGCGCCGAAGACCAAGACATGCTCTGGGCGTTCATCCTGGATCAAGTTGAAGTTCTGCAGGATGGCATCAGCGCTTCCTGTGTACCAGCGAGGACCAAGACGCTGCTGCGCAGGAACTGGCGTGATGTAGTTACCAAGAAGAGATGAGAGTCGCCAGGTGGTAGTGATATGGCGATCGAGTGAATGTGACTTGTATTGGGTCAGTACTGCGATCCGTGTCATACCGGCATTGACGAGATTGGAAAGCACGAAATCAACGAGACGATAGGAACCGCCGAAGGGAACCGCTGGCTTTGCGCGATCTGCAGTCAGCGGCATCAATCGCTTGCCCTCACCGCCCGCGAGGACGATTCCAAGCGGTTTGTTCCGGCTCACCATGTCAGGAGTCTAGCGATGAGGCATTTTCGAGGATAGAGGAATTCGACTGTCTTATAGTTGCGCTCATGTCAGCGCTTCACATCGGAATGATCACTCGAGAGTGGCCACCGAAGGTTTACGGTGGCGCTGGAGTACATGTGAACAACTTGGTGAATGCGCTTCGCGCTCATCAAGGTGCGAGTTCCGTGACGGTCGATGTTCACTGCTTCGATGGACCAAGAGTCGATGCCTTCGGATACCAGCTCGACCCGACTCTTCCGAGTATCAATCCTGCTCTTGCGACGATGCTGATCGATCATGACATCGCTATGGCTATGGGTGTGGCTATGGGTGTGGGAAAGATCAGCAATAAGTCAGATGGTGGGGATTCCCGGCCGCTACAGATCGTGCATTCACATACCTGGTACGCCAACTTCGCAGGAGAACTCGCCCGACGCGCTCTTGAGATACCGCACGTGATCACAGCGCACTCCTTGGAACCTCGACGTCCATGGAAAGCCGAACAACTCGGCTCCGGCTATGCGATCTCCTCCTGGATCGAGGAGAGCTCTTACCGCAACGCTGATGCCATCATCGCGGTGAGCGATGGCATGCGAGATGACGTACTTGAAAGCTACAACTTCCTCGATCCCTCGACGGTGAGGACGATTCACAATGGAGTCGATAGTGAGTATTTTGCGCCGCGAGAATCAGACGATTTCATCAAGCGATCGTCGATCGTGGGACCCTTCGCACTCTTCGTCGGAAGGATCACGCGCCAGAAAGGTCTGGCTCATCTTCTTCGCGCCTGGAGATCCGTCGATAGCGAGTTAGGACTGGTCATCGCTGCGGGCAGTCCAGACGAACCGGGAATCGGTGCTGAGATCGAAGGACTCATCGCAGAGCTCAAAGAGTCGCGAAAGAACATCTGGTGGTTTCCCGAGATGCTAAGTCATGAGGACCTGACCGAACTTCTCACCCATGCCGAGATCTTCACTTGCCCATCCATCTATGAACCGCTCGGCATCGTCAACCTTGAAGCGATGGCATGTGAATGCCCCGTCGTCGCAACTGCCGTCGGCGGGATACCCGAAGTCGTCGTGCCCGGCGTGACCGGTGATCTCGTTCCATACAGCACCAACGCAGCGGATTTCGAATCGGATTTTGCTCAGACGATCAATCTTCTCTTCTCAGATGATGCAAGGCGAGAGCGATATGGCAAGGCAGGTCGAGAGAGAGTTCGGACACAATTTAGTTGGGATCGCATCGCAACTGAGACGATTTCGCTTTATCGCTCACTTCTTCACTAGAATCATCGCTTGTTCATGAGTTCAAACGCGAGATGATGTTGAGGGCTAATTGACGAAGAAGGCATGGGGACTCTTCCTGCTCATCGGGTTCCTCTGGGGAATCCCATATTTCTTCACGAAGATCGCCGTCGAATCAGAGGCACCAGTCCCCCTCATTGTCTTCACACGCGTACTCATCGCCTCCTTGATACTTCTACCCATCGCCCACTACCGAGGCGTGCTTCTACCAGCACTCAAACATTGGAAAGTCATCGCACTCTTCGGAGTTGGAGAGATGGTGATCCCATGGTTTCTTATCGCAACCGGTCAGAAGACCGTTCCATCAAGCACGGCAGCTCTGCTGGTCGCAACAGTGCCACTCTGGGCTTCCATCTTCGCTTACTTCTATGGCGATAAGACGGTGTGGCATGGCAGACGTGTCATTGGATTGATCGCGGGTTTCCTCGGTGTCTTCTTTCTCGTCGGTTTCGAAGGTATCGGTGTCGGTGCAACGCTCTCCGAACAGATCGTCGCAGCGCTGATGCTCCTTACCGCAGCCCTCTTCTATGCGGGTTCAGTCTCCATGATCAACCAGAGACTTCCCCATGTCTCAGCCCTTGCTATCAACGCCATCGCGCTGAGTGTGGCAACGCTCGTCTATCTTCCGACGCTCTTCTTCGTTCTTCCCACCGCGATTCCGCCTGCTGATGCGATTGTGAGCGTCTTCATCCTTGGCGCTGTCTGTACATCACTTGCATTCATCATCTATTTCAAGGTTATGGCAGAGATCGGGCCTGCCCGAGCATCATTGACTGTCTACATCAATACATTGATCGCAGTCCTTCTTGGCACCATCATCCTTCGCGAGCCAGTGACGGCCTCAATGTCGATCGGCGTCGTCTTGGTGCTTCTCGGTTCATTCTTGGCTAGCCGGAGGCCAAGCCCCACAGTTGGCTGATCTCACTGATCTCGGATGATCCCGAATCGTCGTAACGCTTTGGGATCGCGCTGCCACTTCGAAGCGACTGAGACCGTCAACGAGAGATAGACCTTCTTCCCCAGAATCTCCTCAATGGTCGGCCGTGCAATCGTTCCGATCTTCTTGATGTTTGCTCCCGCCTTGCCGACGACGATCCCCTTCTGGCTATCGCGCTCGACGAAGATCGTGGCGTCAATGGCAACAAGATTCTCACTCCGATCCTCCATCTCGTTGACCAATACGGCGATTGAATGGGGTAATTCTTCGAGAGTGCCAATGATCGTCGCTTCGCGTATCGCCTCTGCGATCCTTGCGTTGAGGTCGAGATCGACCAAAGTCTCATTCGGATAGTAGGCGGGGCCTTCTGGCAGATACTTCTCAATCAGATCGTGGACGATCCAGAGTTGCTCTCCCTTGAGTGCAGAGATCGGGACGATCTCATCCCAAGCGAAGCCGTTATCAGTCGCAAGTTGCGCTGCAGCACTTAGTGACTGCAGTACTTGATCCTTTCCGACAGTATCGATCTTGGTGACGATACAAAATCGCTTACTTCCCTTGAGTTCTGCGATCGAGCGCGCGATGAAAGCATCTCCTTTGCCGACCTTCTCATCGGCCGCGATCGTGAAGATCACGATATCCACAGAATCGGTTGACTCACGGGCGATGGCATTGAGTTCACTGCCAAGCGTTGTCTTCGGCTTATGGA
Source organism: Actinomycetota bacterium (assembly GCA_046093985.1). Taxonomy (GTDB): domain Bacteria; phylum Actinomycetota; class Actinomycetes; order Nanopelagicales; family Nanopelagicaceae; genus SYAN01. The sequence continues at coordinate 7,627 of JBJTGO010000067.1, read as the reverse complement.
TTCCCGGTGTGTCGACAAGGACAGCTTGAAGAGTGTCGGTGGTCAAGATCGCGCGGATCGCATTCCGAGTGGTGTTCGGATGCTGCGAGGTGATGGTCACCTTCTTGCCTACCAAGGCATTGATCAAAGTCGACTTACCGGAGTTCGGTCTTCCGATGATGGCGACGAATCCGGACTTGAACATCGCCTAACTGTAACTGGAGTGGTGCTTAGAGTGGTGAGACCATCTCCACCACATCGGAGAGCGAAGTCACGATCTCTGCGGCGCGATCTGCGATAAGTCGATGACATCCCTCACTTGTCGGCGAGGTGATCGGTCCCGGAACCGCCATCACAGGGCGTAGTAACTCCGCAGCATCTCTAGCCGTGCGAAGAGAACCGCTCCGATGCGCCGCCTCGATGACGATCGTCGAACGAGAGATCGCAGCGATCAATCGATTTCGAGTCAAGAAGCGCTCTGGTCTTGCGTTCACATTGGGCATCACCTCAGAGATGAGAACGCCACGTTCTGCGACCTCTTCAAAGAGTCGGCGATTCGATGCGGGGTAATCAATATTGACCCCACTTCCGATGATTGCGATCGTGATTCCCTCAGCACCTAATGCGCTTCGGTGGGCTTCAGTATCGATTCCAAGTGCGCCACCGCTGACGATCGCAAAGCCATGATCCACAAGTCCCACTGCGAGACTACGTGTGACCGATAACCCGTAATGACTTGGATTCCTCGTCCCGACAAGAGCGATGCTCTCTTGCTCAGGGATCACGCCGCGGATAGTGATTCCAATCGGTGGGGCGAGAAGATCATTGAAGCCAGTGGGCCAGGTCGTCATCTCGGGTGTGATGAAGCGCGCCTTCGCCGTGAGGATCTCGTCATGGATGACTTCCGCGTCGCGGAAAGTGATCCTCCCCGCGAGACGATCACGAGTAGATATCACTCCCTCCTCATGGATCTCTTCTGCAATCTTCCTATCCCCAGGAAGAGTGGCGTCAAAGAGTTGAAGCCTTGCCGCCAAGACCTCTGGGTTCATAGTGATCCTGAGAGATGTTGCTTCATCTCGATAGCTCGCGTGATCTCTTCTTCACCGGGACGCTCGTGACCTGCTAGATCGGCGAAACTCCAACCGAGGCGAATGATCCGATGAAGTGAGCGAGCACTGATCGCACCTTCATCAAGGAGGTCGAGAAGTCGCACCATGGCCTTCTTCTCGGGTCGGTACTTGCTCCGCACGAGATCACTCGGGATATCGGCATTGACGGTAAAGATCTCTCCCTGAAATCTCCGTGCAGCCACTTCGCGGGCTTTGGCAACACGCTTTCGAAGGACTTCGCTCGAAATTTCGGAGGTGAAGCTCTGAAATGCGCTACGACCCGGTGCATCGACTTGCAATGTGATGTCGATTCGATCGAGGAGTGGGCCACTCAGGCGCTGGAGGTACCTACGGATCTGCACTGAGGTGCAAGTGCAACCTCTCCCTCGTCCGACAAGCCGGCCGCAAGGACAAGGGTTGGCAGCCAGGATCAGCATGAACTTGGCGGGAAAGGTATAGGTCCCACTGGCTCGGGAGATGGAGACGGTTTGTGATTCCATCGGTTGCCGTAGTGCATCAAGTGTTCCTGGGTCACACTCTGGTGCTTCATCAATGAAGAGGACACCGTGGTGTGCTTGCGATGCCGCACCTGGGCGGATCGATTGTGATCCGCCACCGATGAGTGCGACCTTCGTTGCGGTGTGATGAGGTGCGATGAAAGGTGGGAGTGTTCTGATCCCATCGAGAGGGTGGACGATGGAGTGGATTGCATTGACTTCAAGGATCTCACTTCGAGTCAGGGGCGGAAGGATCGTCGGTAAGCGCTCTGCCAACATCGTCTTCCCAGTTCCAGGTGGTCCGACCATCAAGACATGATGACGTCCGACTGCAGCGGCAGTGAGAAAGTCGATAGCCAAGCTTTGACCTGCGACATCTGCAAAGTCGAGATGTGGCGACCCCGGGTCGATGAAATGAGAGGGCGTTTCGCGTGACTCATCGTCAACGTCAACTGAATCAAAAAGAGCCTCTTGTACTTTTCCAGAGAGGATCGCTATCGCCTCACGAAGGGATCGAGCTGCGAGGATCTCGATTTCATTGATCAACGCTGCTGCGACACGGTTACCTTCCGGAAGAAGTGCACGAGCCTTTCCATGTCGATGTGCTGCAAGGAGTGCCGGAACGATGCCACGCGATGGACGGATCCGACCATCGAGAGAGAGTTCACCGAGAATCACTATTCCCTCAACTAACTCACTCTTCAATTTCCCATCGGCAATCAAGATGGCGATTGCGATCGGTAAGTCGAAACTCGATCCGGTCTTTGGTAACCACGCTGGCGAGAGTGAGACTGTGATACGAGACTGCGGCCAGAGGAAGCCAGAGTTGGCTAGGGCGCTTCGCACCCTCTCCCTTGACTCCTGAAGAGCCGAATCAGGCAATCCAAGGAGAGCGAAAGAAGGGATGCCAGGCGCGATATCCACTTCCACTGTGACGATCTCGCCGTCAATCCCATGGAGGGCCACCGATTGGGTATGTCCGATCACAGGATCACACGCCGAAGATGGCGCATCGTCGGTAAGACAAGTTCATCAATAGATATGACATCGATGCGATAGTCACCAATGACGCCTCGCGCCTTGCACCATCGACGAGCAAGGTGGTGAAGGCGTCTGTACTTCTCCGGTGTGATCGCCTCGCTGCCGATTCCGAATCGTCCACTCGTGCGCGTCTTCACCTCAACGAAGACGATCTCTCCTGGATTTTCTCCGAAGGTATCTCGTGCGATGAGATCGATCTCTCCTTCGTCACAGCGCCAATTCCGTTCAATCACTGCAAGACCGGTGTCATTGAGATAGCGCTCTGCAATCGCCTCACCGATCAGTCCTACGATCCGAGCTTGCTCATTCTTCGCCATGTGGCGATCTTGGAGTGGTCGAAGTCGCTCAGAAGGATCAGGAGAGAGGGAGTGTGGATGAAAGCCCTTTGTGCACTACTTCGCGATCAGTTTGGCGACATTGGCGTAGGAACGACGATGTATCGGAAGCACTCCTCGCTCCTTGATCGCATCCATGTGTTTCTTTGACGAATAACCCTTATGCCGAGCGAAGCCATAGTCGGGGAACTTCCTATCGAATTCGACCATGATTCGATCTCGACTTACCTTTGCAATGATGGAAGCAGCTCCTACGGCCAGTGAGACCGCATCCCCTTTCCAGACCGCTAAAGAAGGCATGGCGAGACCCTCTATGGGGTAACCATCAGTGAGCGCATAGTCGACCCGTGCCGAGATCTGCGAGATCGCTCGCCGCATCGCTGCCTCATTCATCGCTTGCAGGCCGAAGCGATCTATCTCTTCAGGTTCGATGCGAACGACTTCGATGGCGAGAGCTAACTTCTCGATTTCGGTGAAGAGAGATTCACGTTCCCTCTCACTCATGGATTTGCTGTCGAGGGTTCGACCCTTCTTGCCAGCAGCCAAAACCATCAGAAGTCTTTGCGAAGCAGAGTGATCGAGAGAGACAGCAGCTGCAACGAGAGGTCCAGCGCATGCTCCTCGCCCAGCTTCATCGACGCCGGCGATGACCTTCAAATCATGTGCGAAGAGGGAGTCTTCGATCCATGTGAGAGACACTTACTTCTCGGAATCTCCCGCAGGAGCGTCAGAGAGAAGTCCCTCGTAGCGGGATAGGAACGTGACGTTCTTGATCGGCCATACGATCGCAACGGCCCGTCCAGTCACGGCAGATAGTGGGACGAAACCCTTGTTTGCATCATCGAGATGGAAACGAGAATCAGCGCTCGCGGCGCGGTGATCTCCCATGACCCAGATGAAGCCATCCGGGACGGTGACATCGAATTCTGACTCACTCGCTTTGTCGCCCGGGAAGATATAGGGCTCATCCAACGCGAGACCATTGATCGTCAATCGACCATCCTCGCCACAACAAACCACGGTATCCCCCGCAACTCCGATCACTCGCTTGATCAGATATTGCTTGGCCGGATCGGGCAAGACTCCGATGAAGACCATCGCCTCTCGGACTCGCTCTCGAATTCCGGTTCCGAAGTTCCCAGAATCCTCAGGAAGCCAGCCGGCGGTATCTCGGAAGACGACGACATCACCGCGATCAACCTCCGAGAAGAAGTTGCCGAGTTTGTTGACCGCGACACGATCGTTGACGAGGAGAGTGTTCTCCATCGAACCAGAGGGAATGTAAAAGAACTGGACTAAGAAGGTTTTGATGATGATCGAGACGATGACCGCAATCGCGACCAGAATCGGCAACTCCCGAAGGAGGGATCCTCTGCGTTGCGCGCTCATGAAGAGAGAGGCGAGGAAAGCGCGAGCGCTCTAGGCCTTGTTCTCCCCTGAGTTCTCACCAGAATTCTCTTCGACAGCAACTTGCTCTGCCACTGCTGGAGTCTCTGCTGGAGTCTCTTCAACAATCGCTGGAACCTCATCAAGGACCGCTGCAACCTCAGCCTCAGTCACGGCTGCACCTGTCGTTGGGACAAGTTCATCAGCGCCACGACGTTCGCGGATCTTTGCAGCCTTGCCGCGAAGATCTCGGAGGAAGTAGAGCTTGGCGCGACGGACCTCGCCACGGCGGACGACCTCGATCTTTTCGATCACAGGTGCGTGAACCGGGAAGATTCGCTCGACACCGACGCCATAGGAAATCTTGCGCACTGTGAACGTCTCGCGGACGCCAGAACCCTGACGGGCGATGACGATCCCCTGGAAGACCTGGACACGGCTCTTGTTACCTTCGATGACTCGGACGTGAACTTTGAGTTCATCGCCTGGGCGGAATGCGGGAACATCCTTTCGCAGTGACGCGACATCAACAGAATCAAGGACGTTCATGGCAACCTCTGGATTTCACTCGAAGATAAGACGTGTTCTTTAGCCTGCGTATCTTGCCACAGGGGTGGCTGAGAGAGCGAATCGCCCTCAGACCACTAGCGATAAGCGCTCAGAAAGCCGGTCAATCGCTGGTGGAGGGCAGGGTTAGCTGCCACCAATCGCGAGGACTCACTCTCGCCACCGGTGACTATTCCTCCCGCCTCTTCGATAATCAAAGCGCCGGCTGCCTTGTCCCACTCCTTCAATCCCACTTCAAAGTAGGCATCGAGCATTCCGGAAGCAACGTGACAGAGATCGACTGCTGCTGCTCCTAGCCTTCTGATGTCGCGACATTGTGGCAGCAGATCATTGATCACTCGCACTTGCTCCTTGCGCACTTCCAGTGAGTATGCAAACCCTGTTCCGATCAATGCGCGATCGAGTTCACTCTCACTACCGACTCGAATCCGATCCCCGTTTCGAAAAGCGCCACCTCCGCGAACTGCCCACCACGTGCTCTCTTCGAGAGTCGGTGCATAGACCACACCGACTACGGTGCCAGTCGAGTCCTTACATGCGATAGATACGCACCATCCGGGAAGTCCGTAGAGATAGTTGACTGTGCCATCCAAAGGGTCAATGACCCACGTAAGTCCGGAGGTACTGGGGCGAGTCGCGCCCTCTTCACCGATGATGCCATCATCGCTTCTCGCAGCAAGGATCTTTGAGACGATCATCTCTTCTGCATCGCGATCCATCTGCGTCGCTATATCGATAGCCGTGGACTTGGTCTCGATCGTAAATCCATCGGGGCGATTCTGAAGAAAGGCACCTGCATCCTTCGCGACCTCAAGCGCCAGAGCCAATAATCCCGAACTCTCGTTCACATCCTTATCCTCTCGCAGTTTGGGTTTCGAGACACCGAAGACCTCGCCTCACCCCGATCCACGGACCTCTATGGCACCCTTGGCTCCGATGAACGGCGATTACAGGGATCATTCAAAGGATCTACGCACAGTAGGACGAAGCGCAGATGGCGACTCTCTTGAGCTTCATGATCTCGACGGCAACTCCTTTTCGCTACGCATCACGGATCACTTGAAAAGTCTGGTCAATCAACCCTCTCCCTCCCAAAGTCGAACCGGGCTCTACTCGGTCGGAAACGAAGAGGGATCTGAGATCTCAATCAAGGAAATCCAAGCCCGACTTCGCGCTGGTGAGAGCATGGAGAGCATCTCCCAACACGGCAACGTCTCGTTAGAGAAGATCGAACGCTATTCACAACCCATCCTCCAAGAGCGCTCCTACATCATCTCGTTGGCACAGAAGTGCGAGATCAAGAAACTCAAGGCCAATCTCCTTGAGGTCATCACTGAGAAATTGTCGCCCCGTGGCGTGGAGATGAAGAACTGCGAATGGAATTCCTACCGCAATGATGACGGCACCTGGCAGATCATCCTCAAGTACCCGACTCGTGATGGCAAAGGCGAAGCCCAATGGCGCTTTGAGAGTGTGAAGCGTCGAGTCGAGAGCGATGATGATGGTGCCCGATGGATCATGGACGAAGAGCCGGCTCCTGTCGATGCAATCGTCCGTCCGATCCGCGGTGAAGAAGCCCCTCCAAGATTGATCTCGATTCGAAGTACACCTTCCCCAACTTCAGAAAGTCCCTCACCACTTCATCGTCTTGCCACAACTGGTTCCGATGATCCAGAGATGCGAGAGATCGATGATGAGTTGGATGATGAGAACGGCGGTGAGGACGATGAACTTGTCCTTGATATTGGAGATTCGAGAAATATGGGAGATCTCGCAGATGAAGAGATTCCCCGTGATGCCCGACGTGATGGCGTGACTCGCAAGGTTTCGATCCCGTCATGGGATGACATCATGTTCGGCACCAGAAGGAACGATCCGAAGTCCGAGTAAACGAAAGCAATTCGACTTTCCCATCGCGCTTGGTGTCGCGGCCTTCTCACTTCTAAGCGCTCTGGCACATCTTTGGATCGTCGGTCCTGGATTCAAGGGTTACTCGGAGGATCTAAGGAATCAGCGCAATATCGCACGCTGGATCGAATACTCCATCTCTTCGACTCTCATGATCGTTTTGATCTCACTGATCAACCCGGGAGTATTGGCGACCAGTTCGCTCTAGAGCTCGAAGCGGCGAAGTGGGATTGCACTCTCGATTTCTGTCATCGCGCCGTGATGGCCGACCATCCGAGATTGCATCTCCTGCCGTTCCGGCTCGATCAATACTGTGTCGTCAGTCGGTATCGCGATGAGATCGCCGATTCTCTCCTTGATGCCTTGCTCGATGGCATCGCCATAAGCCTCTGAGGCTCGAAGAAGTGCGATGCGGTCACCGAAGAACTCACGCCATCGCCGTCGAACTCGCTCGACTCGCTCTTCCAATGCATCGCCGCTGAGTGCTGGTGCGCCGCTCTCCGAGAGATAGAGATGGCGCGCTCGAGTCTCGCCGCCCAGAAGCGCCACGTCCTCAAGGAGTGGATTTTCGTGACCGAGAACTACCTTCTCCCCTGCATTGACCATGCCGTGATCGGCGGTGATCCAAAGTCGCGATGCCTTCGGTAGAACTGCGAGTACTCGCTTCACCAGGTTATCGATCCGATACAGTGCTGACAGCCACTTCTCGGAACCGACGCCATGACCATGTCCCGCCTCATCCACATCATTGAGGTAGAGATACGTGAAAGATGGACCGCGCTTCGTTGATACTTCAAGGGCGGCG
>JBJTGO010000066.1:0-9449 GCA_046093985.1 Actinomycetota bacterium | reverse complement strand
GTCCAATCTGGAGTCCAATTTGGGATCCAATCTGGGCTCCGATCTCTCTCAACTCCCCAAGGGCACTCCGCTCATCAGGGCGAAGGGGCTGATCAAGCGATACGGAGCATTCGAGGCGGTCTCTGGAATCGACTTTGAGGTTCGTAAGGGAGAGTCCTTCGGATTCCTGGGGCCTAATGGCGCAGGTAAGTCGAGCACTATGAGGATCATCGCTGCCACCTCGCAACGAACCGGTGGCGAGATCACCATCCTCGGCAAGGACCCAGACCTGCACGGTCCGGAGATTCGCGCCCACCTCGGAGTGGTGCCACAGACCGACAACCTCGATACCCAGATCACGGTCGAGGAGAACCTCTACATCTATGGTCGCTACTTCGGCCTCTCCCGCACCTTCATCCGCAAGAAGATCGAAGAACTCTTGGAGTTCGCTCAGTTAGAAGAGAAGCGCGACACCAAGGTCGAGGCGCTCAGCGGTGGCATGAAGCGACGCCTGACCATCGCACGTTCACTCGTGAGCGAACCAGAGATCCTCATGCTCGATGAGCCGACCACAGGACTCGATCCCCAAGCGCGTCACATCCTCTGGGATCGACTCTTCCGACTCAAAGAACTGGGCGTCACTCTCTTGATCACCACCCATTACATGGACGAGGCGGAGCAACTCTGCGATCGACTCATCGTCATGGATAAGGGAAAGATCATGGCCGAAGCTTCACCGCAAGAATTGATCCGGATCTACTCCACCAAGGAAGTCTTGGAAGTGCGATTTGGATCCGAACGAAACCAAGCGCTCTCGGATCAACTGACCACGCTCTGTGAACGGATCGAAGTACTGCCCGATCGCATCTTGATGTATGGCGAAGATGGTGAGGGGATCTTGGAACAGGTCTATAAGAAGGGCCTTCATCCGATGACTTCCCTGGTGCGCCGCTCATCGCTTGAAGATGTCTTCTTGCGATTGACCGGTCGATCTCTCGTAGATTAATAGGGCGAATGAGAGTGCGAATGTGACTATGACAAGAAGTGAGAATGAGCGAGTCGGATCGCTCCGACTCGTCAATATCAAACGTATCTCACGTCAAGGCGCATTCTCTGTTACTGAGGCGCGGATTCGAAACATGTGGAAGTTCTTCTGGGTGATCGCATTCGAAGCGCTCGCCAATCCCATGCTCTATCTCGTCTCTGTGGGAATCGGTATCGGTGCGCTCGTCGATCAGAATCTCGGCTCCCAAGGCATCGGTGGCGTTCCCTATCTCACCTTCATTGCACCAGCGCTCCTGGCCACCACCGCGATCGGTGGCGCTATGGACGAAGTGGTATTCCCTTCACTTGATGGATTCAAATGGCAGAAGACTTATTTTGCGATGAATTCGACGCCGCTCTCGCCCCGACAGATCGCAACCGGCGTCTTTCTCGCTGCAATTGTTCGCACCATCTTCGCGGTCACTTGCTACTGGCTCTTGCTCTACCTCTTCGGCGCACTCGACTCACCGAGAGCCTGGCTTGCGATCCCAGTAGCAATCCTCGCCGGTGCGGGATTCGGAGCACTGATGCTCGGTTTCGTATCTTTCGTCGATAACGAAGATCTCTTCCTCACCGTCATCAATCGACTCGTCATCATGCCGATGTTCCTCTTCTCCGGAACCTTCTATCCACTCTCGACGATGCCACTCTTCCTTCAACCGATCGGTTGGATCTCACCGCTCTGGCATGCAACCGAACTCGGCCGCTTCCTCACCTACGACTACGAATTGGCGACGCCACTTATCTTCATCCATGTCGGTGTGATGTTCGCACTACTTGTCGGAGGCCTTGCCTGGGCCTTCAAGAACTTCGAGCGGCGGTTGGCGAAGTGATCATCGATTCAGCAGTCGCCATCGCAGAGCGCCGCGTTGGAAAGCTTGGCGAGCAATATTTCGCCGGTCGAACCAATGCCGTCATCGAGCGGAGCATCATCGCTTTCAAGTCCTCCACCTGGATCGTCGTACTCACGGGCTTCGTCGAGCCGGTCCTCTTCCTCTTCGCTTTCGGATATGGGATCGGCGAGTTGATCGGAACTGTCGCGCCAGGGCAAGGGCCGGAGATCACCTATGCGATGTATATCGCTCCCGGATTGTTGGCAACGAGTGCGATGAACGGTGCCATCTACGACTCGACGTGGAATGTCTTCTTCAAGATCAAACATGGCCGTCTCTACCAATCGATGCTCGCAACCTCGCTTGGAACTCTCGATGTCGCACTTGGCGAGATCATCTGGGCGCTCTTCCGAGGTCTGATCTACTCACTCGGCTTCATGGCGATCGTGACCCCACTCGGATTGGTCACGAGTTGGTGGGCTATCGCCGCCATCCCCGCCGCGGTGATCATCGCATTTGCATTCTCTGCCGTTGGGATGGCGATCACCTCATACATGAAGACCTATCAGCAGATGGATTTGATCAATGTCGTGCTTCTACCGATGTTCCTCTTCTCGGGTTCCTTCTATCCGATCACCGTCTTCCCGGAATGGATCCAGGCCGTGATCCAGGCGCTGCCACTCTGGCATGCGATCGAACTTGTTCGAGGATTGATGCTCGGCAACATCACGGCAGGTCTATTGACCCACGTTCTCTATTTTCTGGTGATGATTTTGATCGGAACGACGATGACTACGAGACGCTTGACCGCGCTCTTTATGAAGTGATTACTCGTTCTCCTGCTGACGTCGATCCCAACGCTCTTCCAACGTTGCGCTCCACTTCGGCTTTGGCTTAGGACGATTCTCCTTCACGCCCACCTCGCTCTTGCCGGAGAGATTTGAGATCACAAGGACCAATCCGACCAAAGCCAAGACGAATCCGACGATTCCGATCGGCACGGTCTGGGAGATCAATCCTGCGAGGAGTGTGGCGATTCCAGTGAAGAAGAGGGCAATACCCGCAAACATCCGATTCTTCTTAGGTGTGCGGACCTTGCCGGAGAGGGTGGAGACCAACTTCGGGTCATCAACTGCGAGCGCAGCTTCCATCTCTGCCAGTAGGCGCTTCTCTTCGTCGGAAAGAGGCATAGCGTCAGCGTAGTCCCTTCCCTCCGGGGGCGTCATGTCGGGTCCTACGACCTAGGTTCAGAATCCCCTGAGTCTTCTTCGGGTTCGACCAATCGTGCCGGACGCACCGAGCCTTTGCCGAAGCGCGCAAGCGCTTTATCCACGGCAGAGACTGCCTCTCGCCATCCTCTCGCTCTCGCACCCAACTCCCATTGCTCCGGGGCCGACTCGGCCGAGATCAAACCTTCCAGCGAGATTCCGATCAATCTGATCCGGACACCTGAGAGTCGCAACGCCAAGAAGAGTTGTTTTGCAACCGCGAAAGTTTCGACGATCCCATCAACTGGATTAGCGATGCTCTTCGAACGCGTGATGGTCTTGAAATCTGCGAATCGCACTTTGATCGAGATCGTGCTTGCTCTAAGGCCGGCGCGTCGCAACCGATAGGTCGCTCTTTCAGTGAGGCGCATCAACTCGGTGAGGATCTCTTCACTCTCCTCTAAGTCATAAGCGAAAGTCTCGGCCGCCGAGATGCTCTTCTCTGACTCATCGCTGATCACTTCACGGAAATCCCGTCCCCAGGCCAATTCATAGATGGCGCTCCCTGATGCTTCACCAAGCGCGCGTTGCAAAGTTCCTAGTGGAGTCTGTGCGATGTCGGCGACGGTGCGAAGTCCTAGATTGAGCAAGACCTCATTGGTCTTTGGTCCAACGCCCCAGAGATCGCCGACTGGAAGCGGGTGAAGGAACTCCAAGACCGCATCTTCATCGACTTCGAGCATTCCATTCGGTTTGCACTTTCCGGATGCGAGTTTTGCGATGAACTTCGTCGTCGCGATGCCGACCGAACATGTGATTCCCTCTTCACTTTCCACCTCTTCTCGAATGCGGGCTGCTATCTCCCTACCCGTACCAAAGAGGCGCTGCGATCCGGTGACATCGAGAAAGGCCTCATCAAGTGAGAGTGGCTCGACCTTGGGAGTGAATTGATGGAAGATCTCCATTATGGAATCCGAGACATCGCTGTAGCGAGCGTGATCAGGAGGTAAGAAGATCGCTTTCGGTGCCATCCGTTGCGCCTTTGCTACCGGCATCGCGGCACGGATCCCGAACTTGCGCGCTGGGTAATTAGCAGAGAGGACGACACCACGTGCGCCGGCACCGACCACAAGAGGTTTCCCTTTGTACTGTGGATGATCGAGCTCTGCCACGGATGCGAAGAAGGCATCCATATCGACATGGAGGATCACGGGCCTCTCACTCACAGACCGCAACGCTACGCCACCTTTCATATGAGAGTGCGAGATCCCAGGCTTTGATGGCACGTAGCGATATCCCCCGTGCACCGGTCCTTCTCGTCACCGCTCTGACCAAGAGGAGCGAACTCGAATAGAGCAACTCCGCTGCCTCTGACTGCACATCTTCGAAGAAGGTGATGTCACTGCAGCCATGGCCATCACTGAGCGTCAAGAAGATGACGCGCTTACCGGATCTGATCGGTGGGGTCTGTAACGCGACCTTCACTCCAGCTACCAGAACCTCGGAATTGGAACGGAGCGATAACAACTCTGACGACTTCACTGCGCCGATATGGTTGAGGAAATCCGCATAGAACTCGATGAGGTGATGCGATACATCCATCCCAAGATGGTTGAGTTCTAACCTCACCGTCTCGCTCTTACTCAATCGTGGTAGACCGCTCTCGGTGAATTCCGCCTTAAAGCCGAGCGTGAATTGGCCAGCACCAGGTCTCTGCTCACTACCGCGTGCAAGACGATGGATCTCGCCGAGATGAAGCAAGAGGTCGCGGCGATTGACCTCTTCGCCATAGATACTGGTGAATCCACCAAGGAGGATCAGCGCCTCTGTGATCGGTTGACTCGCACCGGAGCGATAGACGAAATCGTTCAGATCACTGTAAGGACGATTGGCGATGATGCTTTCGATCTCCTCTTCACTGATCCCTTGTACTTCGCTGAGGGCTAGCGAAATCGCATACTTCCCTGCATTGCTCTCATTTTCGCTCTCTTTAATTCGAAGGACGCGATACTGAGTGTCGGAGCGATTGACGTCGAGCCCTTCGATCGCGATCCCCCACTGTCGCACCTCATCCAGGATCAATCGCTTCGGATACATCCCTGGGTCATGGGTCAACAGGCCTGCGAAGAAATGCGCCGGGTGATGCGCTTTGAGCCAAGCGGATTGATAGGTCGGAAGAGCGAAGGCGGTGGCATGCGCCTTGCAAAAACCGAAGGAAGCGAAGGCACGCAACACTTCCCAAATCTCGTCGATCACCTTCCGTGGATATCCACGAGCGAGAGCGGTGGGATAGAACCAATCACAGACTCGTTGTTGACCTTCAGGGCTACCGAGTTCCCGCCGCTTCTCATCACCTTCTGCCAATGATGCGCCGGTCATCGTCGCGATGATGCGGATCACCTGCTCGTGGAAGACCACCACTCCTTCGGTCTCGGAGAGGATCGGCTCGAGATCGGGATGGATCATCTTTGAGGGAGCGTGACCATGTCGTGCATTAAGGAAGGGAGAGATCATGTCGCTCTTGACCGGACCGGGGCGAAAGAGCGAGATATCGATGATCAGATCATTGAACGATGATGGCGTGAACTTGCCGACCAATTCGCGCTGTCCTGGACTCTCGATCTGGAAGAGACCGAGCGTCTTCGTCGATTGGATCAGTTTGAAAGTCTTCGCATCATCGAGTGGGATCCGGTCCAGGTCGATCTCATCCTGATCCACTCGCTTGATCTCGCTGATGGTGTAAGCGAGGGCCGATTGCATCCTCACTCCCAGGATGTCCAACTTCAACAACCCGATCTCCTCGACATCATCCTTATCGAATTGGATCATCGGATAACCACTGGCGTTGATCTCCAGCGGCGCTCTGGTTCTAAAGGCCTTATCGGATAACGCGACCGCACAAGGATGCATCGCAAGGTTGCGTGGCAACGAGTCCAATCGCTCTGCCAGACCGATTGCCATCGCAAGGAGTGAGGAGTTCGAACGTGAATGTTCGAGCGCTCGTAACTCCGGCAACCTTGCCATCACTTCGGAGATCCTTCCGGCGCGGATATGTGGCATCGACTTCGCCAATATCTCGATCTCTGTGGGCGATATGGCGAGCGCCATCCCGACATCGCGGATTGCTTGTCTGGCTCGATAGCGCTCCACCATCGCAACGGTCGCAACCTGATCGCCATACTTCTTATGGACCAAGTCATAGATCTCGAGTCTTCGCGCAGATTCCACATCGATATCGATATCCGGTAACTCTCGTCGTAGCGGCGAACAGAATCGCTCCATGATCAGGCCATGTGCCAGTGGATCGATGGCACTGATCCCAAGAAGATGACAGACCAAGGAACCGGCACCACTACCTCGCGCTGCAACACGAATCCCTAACTTCCGACTCGCCTCAGCGATATCGGCGACGGTAAGGAAGTAGGACTCGAAGCCAAGGATCCGAATGACATCGAGCTCTTCGCGCATCCGTTGCAACGCGCTCTCATATCTCGACGATGGAAGGTCGCCGTAACTGCGATTGAGCCCTGCGAGATTTCGTTCTTGGAAGATCTGGATCATCTCTCGCTCATCACGAGCACCAACCATCTCCGGCTCTGGCAGGTGGATCTCGCCGATACCGATATCGCGCTCTGGTGAGAGCATCGCACGCTCTGCTAAGGCTCTCGTCTCACGAAGCAATCTCTCGCCACTTCGCTCACCTGCTATACGTGCAATATCTCGGATCACCTCATCCATCTCTCCCGTGGATTTGAAGAATGCCTCCGCATTCATCCGTTTGACGTTCTTCTCATGTAAAGGTGAGAGGTGGCGCGCTGCATCGAGGACATCAGCGATCGGCGCATCCTCGCGAGTAAGCATCCTGATCTCATTGCTGATAACCGCCATCCATCCCTCCTCCCGCGCAAATCCAAGCGAGCGAGCAGCAAAGGCAGTCGATCGCGGGCCGATAGGAGCAAGATGCGAGACGCATTCGATTACCTGCTCTGCGAAGAACGGCTCAAGTGATCGATAGTGGTTGAGAGCGAGTTCGCGCCTTCGATTCCAGATGTTCTCTTGTAGGAAGGAGTCAGGCCCATGAAGGAGTATCAATTCCCTGGTGAGCTCGCTCTTCTCAGTCAGTATCTCTTGAGTGAGGAGCGGCTTTCGTCTTTCAACGTTGCCGTGAATTTTGCCGTGAATGTTGATATAGGTAAGGAGTTGGACCAAAGCGGGATAACCACCGCCAGAGCGAGCAAGGAGAGTGATGCGATTACTCTCGCTCAAGAATCTCAGCGAGATACCGATGATCGGTGTGATCCCAGATTCACAAGCAGCTTTGGCAAATCGGATCGTCCCAGCGAGAGTATCTCGATCGGTCAAGGCGAGCGCTGGCATCCCATATCGCGCTGCTCTAGCGATCAGGTCTTGTGGTGATGCAGTACCGAACTTGAATGAGTATCCACTGACAGCGCGAAGGTGGATGAATGGTTCATGAGACATCGCTCTGGTATTCGGATCTAGGATCTGATTTCGAACGCGATGTAGGGCGGATACGCCATAAGAAGCCCTCTGCCAGCTGTTGATCGGTGAGATCAGCGTTATCGATCCGTTCGATCTCGAATGTCGTCATCGCACCGAGCGGTGCGGCTTCGACGCGCCAGAGCGCACGCGCACCATCATCAGGGCGATAGTTCCCATCACTAGCGCGATTCCACCAACCACCGGCTTCGCGCCATCGTGAGAGGACGGCGTAGACCCGGTAACGACGATTGCGATAGGTGAATTCGATCGGCTCGCCATCAAAGAGCGCGATCTCAGAACGGGGTATCTCTGGCATAGGTAGGCTCAATCCGAACTTGAGGGTTTTAGAACATTTGTTCTAACCCTAGGGGCCAGGCCTGACACCGTCAACCGACCTTGCGACACGCGATTCGATGAGCGTGATTTCGTTGAAATTTCAACTAAATCGTCCTAACCTTCCTCTCAGCAAACAGGTCATCAGACCTGCACCTTCAACTAAGAAGAACGACACAACGAAAAGGGAGTTTCATGGATATCGTGCTCATCATCGGCCGCGTGCTCTTCGCGCTGCTCTTCATCAACTCAGGCCTCGCCCACTTCACAAAACTCGAAGCGATGAGTGGCTACGCACAATTCAAGAAGGTGCCAGCTGCGAAGTTGATGGTCCTCCTCACCGGATTCATGATCTTGCTTGGGGGTCTCTTCGTCGCACTCGGAATCTACGCAGACCTCGGTGCCCTTCTCCTTGCGATCTTCCTCGTGCTCTCCGCCTTCATGATGCATAACTTCTGGACCATCCAGGATGCACAGGCTAAGCAGGGCGAGATGATCAACTTCTTCAAGAACCTCTCGCTCGCCGGCGCTGCTCTCGTGATCTTCGTCCTCGTCGCAACTGGCGTTGACTTCGGTCCATCTGTGACCGTCGATCACTTCTTTGATATGTAACCCACGCTTCACAGTGAAAACCCCGATGGTAAAGACCCATCGGGGTTGTCTTATGGGATAGTGCAGGCGTGGAACTGATCCTTGCGCTGCTGGCAGGTGGAGTGATCGGTGTCGTGCTTGGTTTCGTCGGTGCAGGTGGAGCGATGCTCGCCGTGCCGATGCTGATCTACATCTTCGGATTCACGCCACTTCAAGCGACGACGGCGGCTCTCGTCATCGTCGGTAGCGCTGCCCTCTCCGGTGCCTTACCGAAGTTCTCTCGAGGTGAGGTCCTCATCCGAGAAGCGCTCACTATCTCTGCCTTGAGCATCTCCACCAACATCACATTCGCGCTCCTCGCACCTCGCATCCCAGAGCGAGCGATCACCTCTGGACTTGCACTCGTCCTCATCCTCGCTGCCTGGTCGATGCTGCAACAACCGGTGAAACCTGGAGCAGAACGCAGGATGCCGATCCCCGTACTGGTGCTTCTCTCACTTGGAATCGGCGTGATCACAGGGCTCTTCGGTATCGGTGGCGGATTCGTCGCGATTCCGATCCTGGTCCTCTTCTTCAATACACCGCCGGCCAAGGCCGCCGGCACTTCCCTTCTCATCATCTTCCTCAACTCGAGTATCGCTTTCCTGGTCAGGAACGGGAGTTGGGATGAGGTCGACTGGTCGCTGCCATTGATCATGGCTGTCGTAGCGATCATCATCTCCAGGTTCGGTTCGCATCACAGTTCGCGCGTACCGCAAGAGCTTCTCAAGCGTTCCTTCGCCGCACTTCTCTCTACGATTGCTATCTTCACCTTCATTGAGACCTGGTTCTTGACGCAGTAATTGGAGCGGATCTGAGATGGAAGAGGTACTAGCTCGCCCTGCAGTCAAACGTGTTCGTGCTGCAATCGAAGCGAATGCGCTGCCTGGCGAGATCAAGATTTTGAGTGAGACAGCCA
>JBJTGO010000065.1:0-5332 GCA_046093985.1 Actinomycetota bacterium | reverse complement strand
GCGCGGTTCCGCCACCATAGAAGAGCCCATCCACGGCTGCCGGAGCGGCAGAGGTTGCAAAGAGCCCGATGAAGACTGAACCGATCAACCCGGCGACCAGATGAAGTCCGACCACATCGAGCGAATCGTCATATCCGATCTTGAATTTGAGGCTCACTGCGATCGCGCATGCAGCCGATGCGATCGCACCGATCGCCATAGCGCCGAGTGGATCGACTGATGAACATGCCGGAGTGATCGCTACCAGTCCTGCGATGATGCCAGAGGCAGCTCCCAGGCTCGTGGCATGGCCATTGCGAACTCTCTCGACCAAGAGCCAGGAGAGCATCGCAGCTCCTGTGGCAACCACGGTGTTGAGGAAGACGACACCTGCAGTCGCATTTGCAGCCACCGCTGATCCTGCATTGAATCCGAACCAACCGAACCAGAGCAAGGCGGCTCCTAGCATGACGAGGGTGAGGTTATGTGGCTTGAATGGTTCGCGACCAAAACCAACTCTCTTCCCAAGTACCAGAGCAAGTGCTAGCGCTGCGATTCCTGCATTGATGTGAACCGCGGTACCGCCAGCGAAGTCGATCGCAGCAAGGTCGTTCGCGATCCATCCACCCGGATCGACGACATTGCCTGCTTCGTCCTTGCCATCGAAGTCAAAGACCCAGTGCGCCACTGGGAAGTAGACCAATGTCACCCAGACGATGACGAAGAGGATCCATGATCCGAACTTCGCGCGATCGGCGATCGCACCGGAGATGAGAGCGACTGTGATGATCGCGAACATCATCTGGAAGACCGCGAAGACAGCGGTTGGGATGGTGCCGAAGAGTGAATCAGCGGCGATGATGTTGGTGAGGCCGAATGATTCTGTCGGGTCACCGACCAGCCCCCCACCGAGATCCTTTCCGAAGGTCATCGAATATCCGTACAACGTCCAGACCACAGCGACGAGCCCCATCGAAACAAAGGACATCATCATCATGTTGAGAACTCCTTTGGCTCTCACCATTCCGCCGTAGAACATGGCAAGTCCCGGAGTCATCAGAAGTACGAGCGCAGTGCTGATCAGCATCCACGCGGTATCGCCAGTATCCATACTTTCTCTCTTCTCTATTCTCCTGATCGATAGCCCAGATCGATCCTTTGATTGCGAGAGCATTGGCAACTCTGCCCTCACGCCCTCGGTCTCTTCGACCAAGAGCCGTGAGTTCGCTCCCTCAGATAGTGGAGAAGGGTGTTGAGGGAGCGTTACAAGAACCTGCAACCGGGGTTTCGATCGTGTGAAGAAACAAGAGCCTCTGTTACCGCCGTGTTACATCAAAAGAGGCCGGAGACGAAGCTCTCTGGCTCAAAGGGCTGTAGGTCATCCATCGCCTCACCAGTTCCGATGAACTTGATCGGTATCTGAAGCTCCCGCTCGACAGCCAGTATTGATCCGCCTTTAGCGCTGCCATCCATCTTGGTGAGGATGATCCCGGTGATCGGCACCGCCGCCATGAACTCCTTGGCTTGGACGATGGCATTTTGTCCGGTGGTGGCATCGAGGACTAAGAGGATCTCCTCGACCGGCGAGACCTTCTCGATGACGCGCTTTACTTTAGAGAGTTCTGACATGAGATTGCTCTCCGTATGCAATCTACCCGCTGTGTCGATGAGATGAATGTCGTACTTCTCGTCCATTGCTCGCTTAGCGCCATCGAAGGCAACCGCAGCAGGATCAGCGCGCTCGCTACCCTTATGGAAGTCGACCTCGACTCGCTTCGACCATGTTTCGAGTTGATCGACAGCAGCAGCACGGAAGGTGTCCGCGGCCGTCAGTAAGACTTTCTTGCCATTTCGACGGAAGAGATGAGCGAGTTTCGCAACTGTCGTGGTCTTTCCAGTTCCATTGACTCCGACAACGAGAATCGTTGTCAACCGCTCGTTTGTCGTGATCTCGCGTGAATTCGAACTCATTCCCGAGAGAAGGACGGTTGAGATTCGCTCCCCTAGATCACCACGCCCTTTACGAGCAGCCTCCATTACTTCTCGAGTGAGGGTGGGGCCGAGATCTGCGGTCAGAAGTTCGCTTTCGAAGTCAGCGAGTAACTCGGTCGAAGCACCTTGGGTCAGTGATGAGAATTTCGAGACGAGCTTGGAGAAGAGCCCCATTAGGAGGAGACGGCCTCGCGCAGCCGTTGCGAGATCACTTCAGAGACACCGTCTCCTCGCATCGTCACGCCATAGAGCGCATCTGCGATCTCCATAGTGCGCTTCTGGTGTGTGATCACGATCAACTGTGAACTTGAACGTAGTTCTTCCAAGATACCAAGGAGACGACCAAGGTTGGTGTCATCGAGCGCCGCTTCGACCTCATCCATGACATAGAAGGGGCTCGGACGCGCTTTGAAGATCGCAACCAAGAGCGCGACTGCGGTAAGTGATCTCTCGCCACCGGAGAGAAGTGAGAGTCGCTTGATGCGCTTTCCAGGCGGTCTCGCTTCCACATCGATTCCCGTAGTCAACATGTCATCGGGGTTGGTGAGGATGAGACGACCTTCGCCACCGGGGAAGAGTCGTGCGAATATCCCCTCGAACTCCTTCGCAGTGTCCTGATATGCAGTCGTGAAGATCTCCAAGACCTTGTCATCGACTTCTTTGATGATGTCCATCAGGTCCTTGCGCGACTTCTTCAAATCTTCCATCTGATCTGCGAGGTACTTGAGGCGCTCCTCGAGAGCGGAGTACTCCTCGAGCGCAAGTGGGTTGATCCGACCCAAGAGCGCTAGCGATCTCTCTGCCTGTGCAAGGCGTCGCTCCTGCGCCTCTCGTTTGAATGGCATCGGCTCACCTGCGATGACTTCACCTAGTTCATTCTCCGAGAAAGAGGAGACGAGATTCTCCGGTCCGTACTCGGCGACCAAGATTTCTCGTTCGATTCCGAACTCTTCGAGAGCCTTCGCTTCCAACTGTTCGATTCGAAGACGTTGTTCGGCCCGCGCCATCTCATCCTGATGGACACTTGAGGTCAACTCCTCGAGATCACTGCCGAGCTCTCTGATTCTGGCGCGAAGAGCAAGAGTCTCGCCCTCACGATCTGAGCGTGAGATCTCCAGGCGTTCACGTTCTGCAGCAGCACGCGAGATAGACACCTCGATCTGAATCAAAGCCTCGTAGGCAGTCTCTGCGATCTCCTGGGCAACAAGAGCGCCCCTGCCGCGCGCTTCTCGCCTTGCAATCTGACGTGATGCGCTTTCACGTTCGCGCTGCGCGCTCTCACGAAGTTCTGTGATTCGTTGTGCCAACGCGGTCGCGCGCTCTTCCGCAGTACGTAGAGCGAGACGTGCATCAACTTCCAAACCCCTTACTCGTGCTAACTCAGCGCGAAGGCCCTCAAGAGCCGAGGAATCAGGCTCCTCGGTGACCACGTGGTCACTGCTCATCTCATTCTGAGCACGAGCTAAGTCATCGCCTAAAGACTTCAGGGATGCTTCGAGGGAAGCGGACTGGACTTCAAGGCGACTCTTCTCATCTCGCGCACTCGCGATACTTTGACCGATCGCAGCCATCTCCTCAGCGATCGCAGCCATCTTGGAATCTGATTCATTGAGTCGCGCTAGTGCTGCTTCATGCAGAGCTCGGACCTTGGCAACTTCATCATCATGACCACTTGATTCGAATCTAAGTCGATCTCGATCGTGCGTGAGGTGCTCGACCAATTCACTCGTAGTCTCGATCAGGTGGTTGATCTGCACCAATGAGTTGCCACTTCCACCGCGAGCAAGAGTGCGCGAGAGCAACTCGCCCTTCTCTGTCACTGCGATGAGATCTGGATGATCCGTGATGATCCGCTTGGCTTCATCTAATGAGTTTGCAACGACTACTCCGCCAAGGAATTTGGGAAGGAGTCCTTCAAGGGTCTTCGACTTGGCTTTAGAGAGAAGCGACGTGAGCGAGGTGGGAACTCTTTCAATCGCTTCAGATGTCCCACCAAGGATGATGACATCTGCTCGCCCCTTCTCTTCTCTACCTAAGAAAGTGAGGGCATCGATGGCACCAGAGAGATCTTCGACCACGATCGCATCTGCGAGAGTGCCGAGTACATTCGCTACCGCGATCTCCCAGCCCCGTTCGATCTCGATCAACGAAGCCAAAGTCCCCTTGATCCTAAATCCTTCAGGTTTTGCCAGGATCGCTCCAGCTCCATCGCGATGGATTGCTGCCTGTTGCAAGGCGTCGCGTTTCGAGATCGCCGAGGAAAGATCTCGCTCCAATTCGACGAGTTTCTTGGCAGTCGCGCTCTGGCGAGCAAGCGCGTCGTCTAGTTCTCGCTTCGTCTTCTCGTACTCGGAATCAAGATCTGTCTCGCCAGCACCAAGGCCACTGAGCGCACTCTCTTTTGTCGCATACTCCAATGACGACTTCTCGATGCGCGACTCGACCTCAGTCATGGTCGCAACGAGTCGGCCACGCTCCTCTTCTGCCTGCGCGATCTTCGACTCAATCGCTCGCAGATGTCCCTCACGTCGTGCGCTTCCCTCTCGTGCATCTGCGAGAGCGCGGAGTGCCGCTGCGATCCGCTTCTCTTCCGCCGCAAAGGCTGATTCTGCTTCTCTTACAGAAGAGGCGATTGAAGCCAACTCACCATCTGCGGCAGCAACCTGTGCTCGCAGAGTCTGCTCCTCTTGGCTCAGCGTCTCTGCCTCTGCTTCAAGCGCCCGAGGATCGCGACCACTGATCTTCGCTTCCTCAAGTTCTTCGGCCAAGAGTTTGGCGCGCTCAGAGGCGAGAGTCTGCGTTGCACGCAACTTCTCACGCTCTCCGGTCAGTCGGTAATAGTTATCTTGCGCCACACTGAGGAGTGGACCTTCTGTCGCTGCGAGTGAATCAAGTTCGACTTCCCGTTCCCGAAGTCGCGTCAATTCTCGTTCCACTTCAGTTCGTCTCGCTCGCAGTGAGGTCTCATCCGCGGCTTCGGCTTCAAGCGCTTTGAGCAGGGCAGTGACATCATCGGCAAGGAGCCGCAACTTCGCATCCCTAAGTTCAGCTTGGATCGCACTTGCCTTCTTCGCTACCTCTGCCTGTTTTCCAAGTGGCTTGAGTTGTCGCCTCAACTCCGAGGTCAGATCTTGGATCCTCGCCATGTTGCCTTGCATCGAGT
This sequence comes from Actinomycetota bacterium, assembly GCA_046093985.1. Classification (GTDB taxonomy): domain Bacteria; phylum Actinomycetota; class Actinomycetes; order Nanopelagicales; family Nanopelagicaceae; genus SYAN01. The sequence continues at coordinate 198 of JBJTGO010000065.1, read as the reverse complement.
CGAGTTTGCGAAGAGCCTTCTCTTTGCGCTTCCTATGTTTGAGGACGCCTGCCGCCTCTTCGATGAATGCTCGACGCTCCTCGGGATTTGCCATCAGGACCGCATCGAGTTGCCCCTGACCGACGATGACATGCATCTCGCGACCGATACCGCTATCGCTGAGCAGTTCCTGGACATCAAGGAGTCGCGCTGTCTCAC
>JBJTGO010000064.1:0-3222 GCA_046093985.1 Actinomycetota bacterium | reverse complement strand
GCATGCGCGTTGATGTGATTGACCGCGCTCTTGACGATGTCATGGAGCGTGATGGCACCGCGCTCGGAGTGGACTCCAGGGCGAGAGAGTGCGCTCTCATCGACGCGGGAGAGGACATCGCTGATCGTCTTTCGCGTCGCTTCGATCAACGCAACGGAAGTCTTCCAATCACGGGCGGCGTACTTGAGATTACCTGGATAAGGCTCTTCGCTATAACCAACGATCTCAGGATTCTCTTCGGTCAAGAGTCTGAGGATGCGATGTGCGAAGTGGATCTCGAAGTCGGCCATGTGATGGACGATGAAGGCTCCATTCCATTCATCGACTGCTGGAACTTTCGCCATCTCGGTGTCATTGCTCGCTCGTGCGATAGAGACGAATCGGTTTCCTGAATTCTGGTATGCGGAGATCACTTCATGGGTCATGCGCGCACTCTAGCGAAGGCGCTCAGAGCCCGATAGCCAAGCCTTCGCATCGAGGGTCAGAACCGAACTCATATGTTCCGTTTGCTAAGACGCGAAGTAACTGCACTGCAGAGCTATGGCCAAATGGTGTGATGGCAGCCACTTCATGACCTTTCGATCGAAGCCCATCCATCGTTCCTTGATCGAATCGCGATTCCAATTGCAAAGTGCCGGGATATCCCTCAACTCCTGCTGATTCACCGGGAGCGATGAGATGTTGCCACCGTGGTGCATCGACAGCCTCTTGCGCGCTCATTCCAAGGTCGATCACATTGCTGATGATCTGCGCATTGGTTTGAACTTGGATATTCGCACCTGGTGTGCCACTGACGAGATGAAGCGAACCATCCGCGTGAGTGACGATGAAGGCATTGAGAGTGTGTGCCGGGCGCCTTCCGGGCGCAATGAGATTAGGTGAGCCCTCATCGAGTGAGAAGCCGGTCAAACGATTATTCAAGAGGATGCCAGTTCCCTCGACTGCAAAGGATGCACCGAAGCCATGGAAGACACTCTGGATCCAGGAGATGGCATTTCCTTCATCATCTGCGGCAAGGAGATAAGTGGTATCGCTTCCCTCGCTACCGTCGATAGGGAAGGTGCGAGCGCTTGACATCTCGATCTCACCGAGACGCTTTGCGATATGTGTTTCGCTCAAGACTTTGGCAACTTGCTCCGGCGTATCAGGCAGATCGCCAAGGGTTTCGTAGCGATCAAAAAAGCCAATCTTCTTCGCTTCAACAAGGAAGTGAATCCGATCGACCTCGCTCATTGAAGCGAGATCGACACGATCGGCAAGGAGCATCTCGCTGAGAAGGATCATGCCTTGGCTTGGTGGTGGCTGTGCATGGATGATTTGATCGCGATATCTGGCTCGAAGCGGTTCTTCGATTCGGGTGTGATGTGCTGCGAGATCCTCAAGCGAGAACCATCCCTTGGTTGTGGCGACGATGCGCTCTGCGATGGAAGTCGAGTAGAAAGCAGAACGTCCCTTTGATGCGATTTCAGTGAGCGACCATGCAAGATCAGGAAGAGTGATGATCTGCCCGACTTCGAGTTGAGTGGGGATCTGAAGTTGAGTGAAGACCTCTGAGTTCGGATAGTTCTTCAGGTGGTGATTGATTCGGCGAATCAATCCCGGAGTTGCAGGGAAGCCCTCTCGCGCATAACGGATCGCAGGCGCCAGGATCTTCTCGATTGGAAGTCGCCCCCATCGCTCATGTGCAGCGAACCATCCGGATACCAGACCTGGAACAGTCGCAGCCCTATAACCGTGAAGCGGGATTCCTCCTTTGAATTCGCTGAGAGTTGCGCCATGAGGAGCTTCGCCACTGCCATTGAGTGCGTGGGTTTGGCGATCCTTGCCAGAGTGATAGATCGCGAATAGATCGCCACCTAAGTGTGAATCACCCGGTTCGATGACAGTGAGCACTGCACTTGTTGCGATCGCTGCATCGACGGCGTTACCTCCGTCACTAAGAATGGAGAGACCAGCACTTGTTGCAAGGGGTTGCCTCGAAGCGACCCCGCCCCTTGTCGAGTAGACGTTCGCCCTTGGAGACATGGTTCGAATGCTAGGGGTTGACGTCGTGGAGATCCCAAATGGATCCGATGGATCCGATCGAATCGGGAGGAAAGCATCTGAGCCGACCCATAGGCTTTGGGAATGCTCTCAACATCTCCCTCCATGCTGGTTGCCCTCACTGCGAACCCATCAATGAACGTTTCGCTCACTGTTTGGGCAGTGGTCGTCGCTGCCATCATCGCATTGATCGTCCTAGATCTCGTGACGGTGAGTGCTCATCCCCATGAGGTGAAGTTCAAAGAGGCAGCGCTCTGGTCGATTGTCTACATCGGAATCGCGATCGTCTTCGGTATCTGGGTGCAGTGGTACTACGGCGGTCCGTGGGGAACCGAGTACTTCGCTGGATATCTCGTGGAGAAGTCGCTCTCGGTAGATAACGTCTTCGTCTTCGCGATCATCTTGGCGCAATTCGCTGTGCCTGCTATCTACCAACAGAGAGTCCTTCTGATCGGCGTCATCCTCGCCTTGATCCTCCGTGCCATCTTCATCGCGATCGGTGCTGCTGCGCTCGCCGCTTTCGCATTCACCTTTGTCATCTTCGGTGCAATCTTGATCTGGACTGGCTTCGGTTTGATGCGCCATTGGAATGAGGACCCGGATCCGAATGAGAACTTCATCGTCCGTCGCGTTCGCAAAGTCACTCCGATGACGGATGAGTATCACGGGACGAAACTCTTCGTCCGGATCGACGGTAAGCGCTTGGCAACGCCGATGTTCTTGGTGATGATCGCAATCGGCGCCACTGACTTGCTCTTCGCGCTCGATTCGATCCCCGCTACTTTCGGAGTGACTCAAGAGCCCTTCTTGGTCTTTTCAGCTAACGCCTTCGCACTCCTGGGCCTTCGAGCGCTCTACTTCCTCCTCAAAGGATTGCTCGACAAGTTGGTCTACCTCTCACTTGGTCTCGCATTCATCTTGGTCTTCATCGGCGCGAAACTCGTGATGCTCTACTTCCATGAGATCTACGATCCGATTCCGAAGATCCCAACCTCCACCAGTCTCATCGTGATCGCTGCAATCTTGATCATCTCTGTGATCGCAAGCATGATCAAGGTTCGACGTGACCCAGCGGCCAAAGCTCATGCTGGTCGAGTCACCGGCGAGAAGAAGAAGGATGAAGGCAAAGACAAGTAGGTAGTCATCTCTCTTTCTCCTTGACGAGACGAACCGCCTTCA
>JBJTGO010000063.1:0-1836 GCA_046093985.1 Actinomycetota bacterium | reverse complement strand
ATCTTGTTGTGTGGGTTGATCAGACAAGGATTCCGCTCCCTCTAGTCCGGATGATCAGGTAAAGGTATAGGTCGGTAACGACATTGGCAGCAGGGAGAGCGCTCCATTTTCACGGTTTGGCAGTCTTTTGACCCCTCCCACCCCCCACGGGTAGCCTTCGACCCTTGCCCAGGGCGGGGTCGACCCCCTTTGGCCGCTTGATCGAGATGATCCCGATAGTAAGGAAAGTGAGTACTGCTGTGCGAACTTATAGTCCGAAGCCTGGCGATGAGGCGCGTAAGTGGTACGTCATCGATGCAGAGAATGTCGTCTTGGGTCGATTGGCGAGCCATGCTGCGACGTTGTTGCGAGGTAAGCACAAGCCGACCTTCGCTCCGCACATGGATATGGGTGACTTCGTCGTCGTCATCAACGCCGACAAGATCGTGTTGACCGGTTCCAAGATGCAACAGAAGATGGCTCATCACCACTCCAACTATCCAGGTGGTCTCACCTCTCGTTCCTATGTCGAGTTGATGGAGCGTTTCCCAACCCGTGCGGTGGAGAAGGCGATCCGCGGGATGTTGCCGAAGAACTCGCTCGGTCGTTCGATGGCAAACAAGTTGAAGGTCTATGCCGGCGCGGAGCATCCGCACGGAGCGCAGACACCGGTCAAGTACGAGTTCACGCAAGTTTCCCAGGTCAAGTAAAGGGTCAGGTAAAGAGAGATATGGCAAAAGAGAACGAAGAGACGATGACCTCCTACAGCAGCTCGACGCCTGCGGGAGCGACCAACCGACCATCGGTGATCGCGCCAGGAGCGGGAGTGGGTCGACGCAAGGAAGCGGTCGCGCGAGTGCGACTCGTACCAGGATCAGGTCGTTGGGTCGTCAATGATCGTGCTCTCGATGTCTATTTCCCTAACAAGGTTCATCAGCAAGCAGTCTCCGAGCCACTTCGTCTCGTTGGCGTCGAAGGAAAGTTCGATGTCATCGCGCGAATCGATGGCGGCGGGATCTCAGGTCAGGCAGGAGCGCTTCGACTTGGTGTTGCGCGTGCGCTCAATGCGATCGACCTTGATGCGAATCGTCCGGCGCTGAAGAAGGCGGGCTTCTTGACCCGTGATGCACGCGTCATCGAGCGTAAGAAGTACGGCCTCAAGAAGGCACGTAAGCGCTCGCAATACAGCAAGCGTTAATCGCTTACCTGTCGGGTTCATTCGGTTCCCTCGGATATGGCGCTCTTTGGCACCGATGGTGTCAGAGGGGTCTTTGGTGAGGATCTCACTACTCAATTAGCTTTTGATTTGGCCGTTGCTGCTGGGCATGTATTGGCAGAGCGCGGCGAGTTGGCAGGTCATCGTCCCTTTGCGATCGTCGGTCAGGATTCGCGTGCGTCGGGGGAGTTTCTCGAGGCTTCGGTATGTGAGGGGCTTTCGGCGGCGGGGATCGATGTCTATCGGGTCGGGGTATTGCCGACGCCTGCGGTTGCGTTTTTAGTGGCGGCGCGTGGTGCGGATTTGGGTGTGATGATCTCGGCTTCACATAATCCGGCGAGCGATAACGGGATCAAGTTCTTTGCGCGTGGTGGCGGCAAACTCGATGATGCGTTGGAAGAGCGGATCGAGGCGATCTTGGGCCAGGAGTGGGATCGCGGTGATGGCGTCGGTCGGATTACTTTCGATGAGGGTGCGCGTGAGGCGTATCTGGAGTTCTTGTTGGGAAGTGTGGGTGGGGGTTCTGATTCGGTTTCTTTGGGTGGTTTGAAGGTCGTCGTTGATTGCGCGAATGGGGCGGCTTCGTTTGTTGCGCCGGAGGCGTATCGGCGGGCGGGGGCGGAGGTTGTTGCGATCCATGC
>JBJTGO010000062.1:0-2178 GCA_046093985.1 Actinomycetota bacterium | reverse complement strand
AGCGCGAGTACAGCGATTACTTCGACGAGAAGTAGGGGAACAGTAAGGATCCAGTCAACATAGCGATAGCCCTCATTGAACGCCTTCGGGTCAGCGTTGAAGTCGACCATCACATTGAAGCTACCTTCTGCAGTCGCCTCGGAGAACGAGTCGAAGATGCGGAGGTAGTGGTACCCAGCGATGAAGGTGACCATTGAGGAGAGGATGAGCGCGTTGCGGTACTTCGGGAGTACGCGGTGCTGGCTCACCAGGGTGTACACAGTGGTAGCGAGCATCGCCACAAGTCCGAAGGAAAGGACGTTGTAAATGGTGCTCCACTGTGAGCCGTCTAGATTGATCATTAAATAAGCCTCCATGGGCTCTCAATACGGCCTCCCGGTTTGAGAGGTCGAGCACCAGGACGCGGCTTCATATGAGCGCCACGTCACAGCGCTGGTGTAAGGGTTCACCTTGTTCACAGGTTGTGCAAGGCAAATCGGGGGCGTTTCTCGGTGAATTTTTAGGTTGTTACCGGTAAGTCACGCTCAGAATCGACGAAATCCTTCGCCGAGGTCAAGCTCCCGATCCACGTGATAGCCCTGGCCGTACCCTTATCGCCGTGCCAGCCTCCGCTCTCGTCCCGATCGGCATCTTCGATTCTGGGGTCGGCGGCCTCACCGTCGCCAGAGCCGTGATCGATCAACTCCCCAATGAATCAATCCTCTACCTCGGCGATACCGCGCGAACGCCCTACGGTCCTCGCCCACTTGCAGAGGTCCGCGCCTTCGCCTTGGAACTCCTGGATCGACTCGTCGACCAAGGTGTCAAAGCGCTCGTGATCGCCTGCAACACGGCAAGCGCCGCGATGCTCAGGGATGCGAGAGAGCGATACGACCTTCCCGTCGTCGAAGTGATCCAACCGGCTGTTCGCCGCGCAGTCTCGGCGACGAGAAGCGGAAAGATCGGTGTGATCGGAACTGTGACGACGATCGAATCGCGCGCCTACCTCGACTCCTTCGCCGCAGCGCCACATCTTGAGATCACTTCGGTTGCTTGCCCACTTCTGACCGAGTTCGTCGAACGCGGTGAGACGAGTGGAGCGGAGATCACCAAGATCACGCGTGAGTATCTACAACCATTGATCGATGCCAAGGTCGACACCTTGGTTCTTGGTTGCACCCACTATCCGCTTCTTGCTGGCGTTATCTCCTATGTGATGGGCAATGAGGTCACCCTGGTCTCTTCTGCGGATGAGACAGCGAAGGATCTCTATCGAGTCCTCGTCGAGCGTGACTTGCTCAATACAAGTAAGTCAAGGGCGGAGCATCGATTCCTTGCAACGGGAGATACAAAGGCATTCGCTTCGCTTGCTCGCCGCTTCCTCGGTCCCGAGGTCGTGGAAGTGACCAGCCCGACTTAGAGGAAGTAGCAAGAAGGATGACGACTCGAATCGACGGAAGACACCCGCAACAATTGAGGCCGATCACATTCACCCGCAATTGGCTACGCAATGCTGAAGGCTCTGTGATGGTCGAGTTCGGTCACACCCGAGTCTTGACCGTTGCTTCCTTTACTCCTGGCGTTCCACGATGGCTCAATGGAACCGGTAAAGGTTGGGTCACTTCGGAGTACTCGATGTTGCCTCGCTCCACCCACACTCGATCCGACCGCGAGAGCGTCAAAGGAAAACTTGGCGGCAGGACCCAGGAAATCTCGCGCCTCATCGGCCGATCCCTTCGCGCCATCATCGATCTAAAGCAATTGGGAGAGAACACGATCGTCATCGATTGCGATGTCTTACAAGCAGATGGCGGGACTAGAACCGCGTCGATCACGGGCGCATACCTTGCCCTTGCTGATGCGATCTCATGGGCTAAGGGAGCGGGACATATCGGAAAGGATGCGAAAGTGCTCACCGATTCCGTTGCGGCAGTTAGCGTTGGCATCCTTGACTCAACCGCTTTCCTTGATCTCTGTTATGAAGAGGATGTCCGAGCCGAGACCGATATGAATGTCGTCTGCACCGGATCTGGAAAGTTCATCGAGGTACAGGGAACCGCTGAGGGAGAGCCATTCGAACGCGCACTCCTCAATGACCTCCTCGACCTTGCGGTGATCGGTTGCGGTGAGATCACAGAACTCCAAAAGCGAGCGCTCGCCTAAGGGCGTTTCTGTTGTCAATGGCGCAATCTTCTTCTC
>JBJTGO010000061.1:0-5028 GCA_046093985.1 Actinomycetota bacterium | reverse complement strand
GAGTCGAGAAGCGCCGTCTCCTCACCGCAGATATATGCACCTGCACCGACATGGAGTACGAGCTCGAGATCGAAACCTTTACCGAGGATGTTCTTACCCAAGAGACCTGCTTTGTAGGCATCTTCGATCGCCTGCTGCATGCGCCGGATTACATGGGTCACTTCGCCACGGATATAGATGAATGCGTGATTAGCGCGAATCGCGTAGGAGGCGATGATCACGCCTTCGACGAGAACATGTGGATTGGCAAGGAGAAGAGGTGTGTCCTTACAAGTGCCTGGTTCGGACTCATCGGCATTGACGACGAGATAGTGCTCCTTGTTATCTCCCTGTGGGATGAATCCCCACTTCATTCCGGTCGGGAATCCTGCGCCACCGCGACCACGAAGACCGGAGTCCTTGACCATCTGGATGATCGCATCGGGATCCATGTCGAGCGCTTTCGCTACCGCTCTATATCCACCATTGCGCTTGTAACCCTCGATCGTGAAGGAATCTGCTTGATCCCAGGAGGCAGAGAGGACTGGTGTCAGTTTCGCCATCAGATCTCACCTCTCTCTTTCGCATTTCCTTTAGCGATCTTCAATCCCAGCAGAGTCGGATCTCCTGCCTGCACACCTTCGTTGGCAAGACCATCACTAAGGCCGGCAAGGACGCGTGATGCTTCTTTCCATGTCACGAGGCGATTGGGGCCGCGGGTTGGCTTCGGTGGATTACCGCCTCGCATCGCGTCGACAAGATCCTTGGCGCTCGAAGGTGTCTGGTTGTCGTAGAACTCCCAATTCGCCATCACGACCGGCGCATAATCACAGGCTGCATTGCACTCGATATGTTCGACTGAGACCTTGCCATCTGCGGTGACGTCATCGTTGGCGATATCAAGATGCTCAAGGAGTGACTTGTAGATCTCATCGCCACCCATGATCGCGCAGAGCGTGTTGGTGCAGACACCGACGTGATACTCACCGACCGGCTTTCGCTTGTACTGGGTGTAGAAGGTCGCAACTGCATTGACCTCAGCAGTCTCTAGATCGAGTTTGACCGCAATCTTCTCGATCCCTTCTTGAGTGACATAACCATCAATCGACTGCACATAGTGAAGTAGTGGCATGATCGCAGAGCGTGAACGTGGATAGCGCTTGATGATCGTATCCATCACCTTCTCGTGTTCTTCCGTGAACATCAGCGATCTACACCTCCCATCACAGGATCGATCGATGCGACTGCGGCGACGACATCGGCGATCTGACCGCCTTCGACCATCGCGGCTGTCGACTGGAGATTGTTGAAGGAAGGCTCACGGAAGTGGACGCGGAATGGGCGCGTGCCACCGTCGCTGACGAGATGGACGCCAAGCTCGCCGCGTGGCGATTCGACTGCGGTGTAGACCTGACCGGCTGGGACTCGGAAACCTTCGGTGACGAGTTTGAAGTGATGGATCAAGGCCTCCATCGACTCACCCATGATGGTGCGGATATGTTCGAGAGAGTTACCAAGTCCATCGCCACCGAGCGCCAATTGCGCTGGCCATGCGATCTTCTTGTCCGTGACCATAACTGGTGCACCTTCCAACTTCTCCAATTTATCTGCGCATTGTTCGATGATGCGAAGTGATTGTTCGAGCTCTTGCATACGGATCAAGAAGCGAGCGTAGGTATCGCCACTCGTCGCAGTGATGACATCGAACTCGTAATTCTCATAGCCGCAATAAGGCTGAGTCTTTCGAAGATCCCAAGGAAGACCGGTAGCGCGAAGCACGGGACCTGTGACACCGAGAGTCGTACATCCTGCGAGATCGAGATAACCGACATCCTTGGTGCGCTTCATCCAGATCGAATTTCCGACCAAGAGCTTCTCGTTGTCCTTGAAGTTCTTACGCAACTCCTTGACCGTCTCGCGGATCTTCGAGATGGCGCCACTTGGAAGATCCTGTGCCACTCCACCAGGCCTTACGTAGGCCATATTCATACGAAGACCGGAGATCAGCTCGAAGAGATCGAGAACCTTCTCGCGTTCACGGAATGCGAAGAGCATCGGGGAGAGAGCGCCGAGTTCAAGCGCACCCGTTCCAAGAGCGACCATATGTGAGGAGATGCGATTGAGCTCCATCATCATCACGCGAATCACGGTTGCACGCTCTGGGATCTGATCGGTGATTCCGAGCAATCTCTCGACGCCCAGGCAATATGCGGTCTCGTTGAAGATCGGTGAGAGGTAATCCATACGCGTGACGAAGGTGACGCCTTGAGTCCAGGTGCGGAACTCGCAGTTCTTCTCGATTCCGGTGTGGAGGTATCCGATACCACAACGACATTCCGTGACGGTCTCGCCATCGAGTTCGAGCATCAGTCGAAGCACACCATGTGTGGATGGATGTTGTGGCCCCATATTGACCACGACGCGCTCTTCTTTGTTGGCACCGATCTCGGTCGCAGTTTGATCCCAATCACCACCGGTGACGGAGTAGACCGTTCCCTCAGTGGTCTCGCGCACAGATGCGTATGGATCTCTGAACTCTGTACTGCTCATCGATATGACCTTCGTCGATCTGGCGGTGGGATGACCGCGCCCTTGTATTCGACTTCGATTCCGCCGAGCGGATAATCCTTACGTTGCGGATGACCGGGCCAATCATCTGGCATCAAGATACGAGTAAGCGCTGGATGACCATCGAAGATGATCCCGAACATGTCATAGGTCTCGCGCTCGTTCCAATTGTTACCGGCCCACACTTCGACGAGTGATGGAATATGTGGATCCGTCTCTGAGACCGAGACCTCGAGTCGGATACGACGATTGTTGGTGATGGAGAGCAAGGGATAGACCGCATGCAACTCCCTTCCCTTCTCATCGGGATAGTGGACACCGCTGACTCCGAGACAGAATTCGAAGCGAAGCGATGGTGTATCGCGAAGGATCTTGGCAACGTCGACTAAACGTTCGCGCTTGATATGGAGCGTCAATTCGCCGCGATCGACGATGACCTTCTCTATTGCATCGGAGAAGAGTGGATATGCGCGTTCCAATTCATCCGCTACCTCATCGAAGTAGGAACCATAGGGACGCTGACTTGACCCAGGTTGTTGGCTCGATCGAACAAGACCGCCGTAACCTGAGGTGTCACCGGTGCCTTTGACACCGAACATTCCCTCTTCTTTGCTCACGCCAGTAGCCCCTTCATCTGGTGCGTTGGAGTGGCAGCGAGCGCAGCAGCCTCAGCAGCTTGCGCAACTTCCTCACGATTGACGCCGAGTTTCGAGTTCTTGATCTGATCGTGGAGCTTCAAGATCGCATCCATCAACATCTCAGGTCTCGGTGGACAGCCAGGCAGGTAGATATCGACCGGAACCACATGGTCGACTCCCTGCACGATGGCGTAATTGTTGAACATGCCACCTGAGGATGCGCATGCACCCATGGAGAGGACCCACTTTGGTTCAGCCATCTGGTCGTAGATCTGACGCAAGACTGGTGCCATCTTGTTCGAGACGCGACCTGCGACGATCATCAAGTCTGCTTGTCGAGGCGATGCTCGAAAGACCTCCATACCGAAACGCGCCAAGTCATAACGACCACCGCCGACTGCCATCATCTCGATCGCACAGCATGCGAGTCCGAAGGTCGCAGGCCAGAGCGAATTGCGACGCATGTAATTGGCAAGTCCTTCAACGGTGGTGAGAAGGAATCCACTTGGAAGTTTCTCTTCGACGCCCATTACCTATCGATCCCCCTAATCCCACTCGAGTCCGCCACGTCGCCACTCATATGCATACGCGACTGAGACATTGAAGATAAAGAGCGCCATCGCAACGAGACCGAAGAGCCCTTGTTGATCGAATGTGACTGCCCATGGATAGAGGAAGAGGATCTCGATATCGAAGATGATTAAGAGCATCGCAGTGAGGAAGTACTTGACCGGGAATCTGCCACCACCTTGAGCCTGTGGACTCGGCTCGATACCGCACTCATACGCCTCAGCCTTCGCTCGGTTGTAACGCCTCGGTCCTGTGAGGGCACCTGCGACGATGGAGATCACTGCGAACCCGAATCCGATCGCGAAGAGCGCGATGATTGGCACATAGGGATTCACAAGGCACCATCTTAGATGTGGGTCCTAAGTGGCGGAAATCAAGGCTCGCTTTCTTCCGATGTGAACTGCGACAACCCCAGCGGTGAGATCCCGCCAGGAGACTTCCTCCCAGCCCGACCCCGTCATCAACGCGGCGAGGTCTCGTTGATTCGGCCATGCCATGATCGATTCTGCGAGATAGATATAGGCATCTGGATTCGATGAGAATCGCTTTGCAATCGGAGGTAGCGCACGAAGCAAGTACTTGAAGTAGATAGTGCGAAAGATCTTTGATCTCGGATGTGAGAACTCGACGACATAGATACGGCCACCCGGTTTCGTGACACGAAGCGCCTCCGAAAGCGCTCTCGATGTGTCATTGGTATTGCGAAGGCCAAAGGAGATCGTGGTGATATCGAACTCATCATCAGCGAAAGGAAGTGCGAGCGCAGCGCTCGATGTCCCGGTCCCAGCGGCGATATCAAGGATTTGTTCGCCTCGCTTCGGCGAGATGATGCGGCTCACCTTCTTGCGCCATCTCTTGGTCTGACCAAGGCTCAGTAGATCGTTGAGTAGGTCGTAGCGCTTAGCAACGCGATCGAACATGCGTGAGACATCATCCGGGTCTTTACCCAAATCTGCTCGCGTCATTGTCCTATCTTCACCTCAACTAGGCTTGGACAACAAGTCGACAACAGGTCGACAACAAGTCAAATCGAAAAGCAAGAGAAGTCTCGCGAAGGTAGAGCGAAAGAGATGAAGATGAGAGTGCGTACCGAGGCCCTCGGTGATCTGCCACATCTACTTCAGGTCAGTATCGCTAGCGGACTTCGCGCGGAATCTTCCTCAGAACCCATCACCTGGGTCCGCGGCGACGAAGGGATGATCGCCTTCGGCGAATACAAGCGCGTCGAGATCTCAGGTAGTGATCGCTTCGACCAGGCTCGAAAGTGGTGGCA
>JBJTGO010000060.1:0-1745 GCA_046093985.1 Actinomycetota bacterium | reverse complement strand
AAGAAGTCTGGCACTCGCTTCGCCATGGTCATTCCTTTCCGCTCGTATCTCTTACTTCCGAATCAGCCGGATCGGCTAAATCAGATTGTCATTGACTGCATCGATAAAGCGCTGAAGTCGTGGTCTTGAGATTGAGGTGAGTGATGCTCGCTCATCCTCATCGCCGACGACATCCGCCCAAACAGCTCGACCGGCGAGGAAACCTTTCGCGCCTGACTTGCAGGCAAGGCTCACCGCACGTTCGAAGTCTTCTTTTGCCACTCCATTGGATAGAACTACCCAAGGAATACCGATCGCATCATGCATCTGGTCGTAGACGCGCTTCATCTCGTCATCACTGGCTTTACCGCCAAAAGGCACTTCGGCCTTGTAGACATCCATGCCCCACTTCGATGCCTCTTTCGCTGCTTTGACGATCTCAATCTCTCGATCGAACTCGCCACCACTTCGCGGTGGCTTGACGATGATCTCGACGAGGGAGATAAGGCCACTCTGTGTGGCGCCGTCAATGAACTTCTTTGCCATCTCTGCGCGCATCTCGGGGCTCTCATCTGATCGATAGAGAATGAGGAGTTTGAGTGCGACAGCCCCAAGTCGCTTCATCTCTTGCGCATCTACGCGATCATCGATTGCAGTATCTGTCGCTGCTCCCCCGGCGGGGCCAATGAGAAGATCCTGTGCTGCGATCAAGCCACAATTCGGAGCAAGCGCCTTCCGTTCCACGATCTGGCGAAGACCGAAGTCGAGATCCACAAGAAGTCCTGAGGCGAGATCAGAGAGTTGCTCTGCCACAGCAACCTTGAAGTCTGTGAGGACTTCATCCCCGATGACGCCACTTCGCTTGGCTGAATACATTCCGCGAAGCGCTTCTCTTTGATCGACGGCAACCATCGCAAGACCACCTGATGTGAGTGAGAGTGGAGCAAGTGAGGTCATGACGTCGCACCTACCTTCATGTATTCGAGCGCCTCTGCCTTTGAGGGAACTGCGCTATAGCCATCGAGTCCACGGCAGGAAAGCCCGGCAACGACATTTGCGAATGCGGTTGCCTCGTCAATTTTCATTCCCCAGACCTGAGTAGCGACTAATGCACCATGGAAGACATCTCCTGCACCGAGAGTGCTCACCACGTGGGTGGAGATAGCAGGCGCAATCCCAGAGAGAGTGCCATCCGAATATGCGCTACCTCGCTCACCATGAGAGATCACGACGCTGTTCTTATCTTGCGAAGCAGTCGTGACATCTGTTGTGATCTTCTCTGAAGGGACGAAGAGGTCCCAATCGGCCGAGGAGAGCCCTTCAAAGGGATATCCAACATCAAGCGAGAGTTTCGATCCGCTACCGCGCTTCACACCCCATCCTTTGATCACCCCTGCGCCGAAGTGATCGACATGAATCCACGGCGGAAGATCGATCTTTGGAAGATGTGAGGCGATCCGCTCAGGTTTAACCATGATGGCTCGAGTCTCTTCGCTCTTGGAGATGACGATCGTGCTCTGTGTCGTCGGAGAATCACTCCGTTCGACGAGAGAGGTGTCAACGCCTTCTTTACTCAAAACCTCGATGATGTGATCGCCGCCCTCATCTCGTCCCACAACAGCAGAGAGTGCGACTCTCACTCCAAGGCGCGACATAGTGATGGCAGCGACAGTTGCTGGGCCACCGATAGAACGAGCATGCTCCAGCGCGATCACTCGCTCGTCCCTATCTGGGTAGCGCTCAACCAGGACGATGTTGTCTACCGT
>JBJTGO010000059.1:0-2688 GCA_046093985.1 Actinomycetota bacterium | reverse complement strand
TATTCATACTTAGTCATCATCTCTCCTTATGACTTACTGGCGAGTGCCGCTTTGACGGCGCTAGAGACTGTTGCACCATCGGCTTTGCCAGCGACTTTGGGTTGAAGGAACTTCATGACGAGACCCATCCCTTGCGGTCCTTGGGCACCGGTTGAGGTGATTGCCTCGGCAATCAATGCCTCTAATTCATCCTGGCTCAACTGAGTTGGAAGATATTGAGCGATGACCTCCCCTTCGGATTTCTCACGCTCAGCTCGGTCCTTCGCACCTCCGGATTCGAAAGCTTCAGCAGCCTCCCGGCGCTTCTTGGCCTCGCGAGTAAGGACAGTGATGACCTCAGCATCTGTCAAGACTCTCGCCTCCTTCCCCGACACCTCTTCATTGGTGATAGCAGTGAGGATCATCCGAATAGTTGAGGAACGAAGTTCATTCTTAGAGCGAATCGACTCTGTGAGGTCTTCCCTCAATTTGGCTTTCAAGGTCATGACGGTATCTTCTCACGCCTATGGGTTTTCAGATTCGACGGGTGGCTCTGCCCATCTTGCCTAAGGGGAGAGATTCCCTTCGAATTCTCCATTTCTCGGACATCCATCTAGTTCCCCGCCAAAGACGAGCAATCGAGTTCATTAGGAGTTGGAGCGAACTTGATCCCGACATCATCATCAGCACGGGTGATCACATTGCACACGAGGACTCAATCCCGTTACTTAGAGATGCTCTTGGTCCTTTGCTCGAGAAGCCTGGCTTCTTTGTATTTGGTTCAAACGACTACTACGGCCCCCGATTCAAGAATCCAGTTCGATACTTGATGCCCGACCGTGGTGATCGAATTCATGGACCAGAGTTTGACTGGAGGATGTTGGATTTCGCGCTCAGTGAGTCCGGATGGGTAAATCTCACAGACAAAATCACTCAAACGAAGGTATCTGGGGTCACAATCGAGCTTCGAGGAACGGATGATGCTCATTTGGAACGAGATGACTATTCAAGAGTTCAACAGATTCGAGGCAATGTAGATCTCTCGATCGGCGTCACGCACGCTCCCTACAAGAGACTTATCTCCGCTATGGCAACTGACGAAGTGGACCTGGTATTTGCGGGACATACCCATGGAGGTCAGATTCGAATTCCATGGTTTGGGGGTACTAGATCACTCACTACGAACTGTGATCTGCCAAATTGGCGCTCGCGCGGAGTGACGCGGGTGCCGGGAGAACCATGGCTACATGTTTCCGCCGGGATGGGTCACAATCCGTGGACCCCATTCAGACTCTTTAGTCCCAAGGAAGTTTCCCTCATCTCTCTCCAACCTATGGCTTGAATTCAGCAGCTACAAGTTCTGCTATCTGTGCAGTATTGAGGGCCGCACCCTTTCTTAGGTTGTCTCCACAGAGAAAGAGGTCAATTGAAGTTGGATCATCAAGGGACTGGCGTATTCGACCAACCCATGTCGGATCGGTTCCTACAACATCAATTGGAGTGGGAAAGAGCTTCTTTTCGGGATCATCAAGCACTTTGACGCCCTCTGACTGTCTGAGAATCTTTTGTGCCTGCTCTCGGGTCACTTCCTTTGAGAACTTGGCGTGGACAGTGAGCGAATGCGTCGTAATCACTGGAACGCGAACACATGTCGCTGACACTCGCAGGTTTGGTAAACCAAGAATCTTTCGAGACTCATTGCGGACTTTGATTTCTTCTGAGGTGTAACCGTCTTGCTTCAAAGAGCCAGCCCAAGGAATCACATTGAGTGCAAGTGGGGCTGGGAAAGGACCGAAATCTTTGACCTTCTCTCTCACATCGCTTGATTGGTGTCCAAGTCCTGAACCACCAACAGCACTGATCTGCGATTCGAGTGCATCGATTCCCGCCTGGCCTGCCCCAGAAGCTGCCTGATATGAAGACACGACCAACTCCTCCACACCGAAGTGACGATGAAGCGCGCCGATTGCCACGATCATGGAGAGAGTCGTGCAGTTCGGATTCGAAATGACGCCTTTCGGACGATTTCGTACCTGATCAGGGTTTACTTCAGGAACCACAAGTGGAACTTCCGGATCCATTCGAAATGCCCCTGAATTGTCAACTGAAACTACTCCACGTTCTGATGCAATCGGAGCCCAGACTTCGGAGACCTCATCTGGGACATCGAACATAGCCACATCAATTCCATCGAAACTTTCCGGGCTTAGTTCTACAACCTCAATCTCTTCTCCCCGGCAGAGAAGTCGCTTCCCTGCACTTCGCTTTGAAGCTATCAATCGAATCTCGCCCCACACATCGGGACGAGACGAGAGGATGTCGAGCATTACAGTACCGACCGCACCGGTGGCACCGACGACTGCTAACGAGGGCTTCTTCATCTGCCTGTTCCACCATAGACCACAGCTTCGACCTGATCCGCATCAAGGTCAAAGGCAGAGTGCGCTGCCTTCACTCCGGCATCAAGGTCCGTTTCGCGGCAGATAATGGAGATTCGAATCTCCGAAGTGGAGATCATCTCAATATTGACTCCTGCAGAAGCCATGGCTGCGAAGAAATTCGCAGTCACACCTGGATGTGATCGCATTCCTGCTCCGATAAGAGAGAGCTTTCCGATCTGATCGTCATACTGAAGAGATTGGAATCCAATCTCACCCTGTATCCGCTTGAGAATAGCGATTCCATTGCTTCCTTCACTCTTTGGCAAAG
>JBJTGO010000058.1:0-3885 GCA_046093985.1 Actinomycetota bacterium | reverse complement strand
ATCATGGATCGGGCCGCTCAAGATTTCCTTGAGGTCGGCATCTAATGGATCCTCCGATGCTCTCGCAAGAAGTGTCACGAGAGTCGGAATCCCTTCTTTGAGATCGGTTCCTGGGGTCTTTCCTGATTGCGCAGATTCACTGGCGATATCGAGGATGTCATCTGCTAGTTGGAAGGCGGTACCGATCAACTCGCCAAACTCAGTCACCGTCTCGGTGATCCGTGGATCTGCACCAGAGAGCATCGCGCCGAAGCGCGCTGAGGTGGAGATCAAGGATGCCGTCTTGTTGGAGACCACTTTCATATAGTGATCCATAGGATCGTGAGTAGAACTTGGTCCTTGTGTCTCTTGAATCTGTCCGATGACAAGGCGCTCGAAGGTAAGGGCCTGTAGGAGTACTGCTTCAGGGCCGACCTCCGCAAGGAGCGCCGAAGTCTTTGCGAAAAGGTAATCACCGGTAAGGATCGCAACCGCGTTGCCCCATCGATAGTTGGCGCTCGTGACGCCGCGGCGAAGGGCCGCCTCATCCATCACATCATCGTGATAGAGCGTTCCTAAGTGAGTGAGTTCGCATGCCACCGCTGCCTTGAAGATATTGCTGCCGCGCTCTGGTCCTAAGTGAGAGGTGAGGAGGACAAGGAGCGGACGAAGACGTTTTCCACCCGCAAGGACAAGATGACGTGATGTCTCTTCGACGAGTGGGTAGTCACCTTCGATATGGGTGGAGAGCAACTCCTCCACTTGTGCAAGACCTTGTGCCAGGTCAGCGGCAAGGAGTGGATCGAGGCCTTCTATCGCTAATTGCGGATTACTCACCGGGCAAAGATAGCGAGGTCAGTGATGAAAGAGAGAGTTGAAGTTGGCAGTACACCAAGCGCTACCGTCACAATCGCCGCGCTCCATACGCCGATCGATGATCGGAGTGTAGGCAAGGTCACACTCACGGTTGAGTCACTCGGGTCTTGGAAGAACATCAAGACGACCACACGGATATAGAAGAAGGCTGCGACCGCGCTAGTGAGGACTCCGACAATCACAACCGATGTAACGCCACCTTCGTAGGCAGCGCTGAAGATCGAGAACTTTCCGATGAACCCAGAGGTCAAAGGGATACCTGCGAAGGAGAGCAAAAAGAGCGTAAAGAGCGATGCGATCACTGGGGAGCGCTTGCCAAGGCCTGCCCAGCGGTTGAGATCGGTGACCTCACCTTGGCTATCTTGAATCAAAGTGATGATGCCAAAGGCGCCAAGGGTCGCTACGCCATAGACGAAGAGATAGAAGAGCGTGCTCTCAAGACCCGACTTATTGAATGCGATCACACCGGTGAGAAGGAATCCAGCATGGGCGATCGATGAGTAGGCGAGCATTCGCTTCACATCGCGCTGTGCGATCGCAACGATGGAACCGACGATCATGGTGATGATCGCAACTCCGGTCAGGATTGGCTGCCACTGCCATACATTTCCGTCGAAGACGGTGTAGAAGATGCGAAGCATCGCAACGAACGCTGCGACCTTGGTCGCTGCCGCCATGAAACCTGTGATCGGAGTCGGTGCACCTTGATAGACATCGGGGGTCCAAGCATGGAATGGCACCGCGCCGACTTTGAAGAGAAGTCCAACTGATATGAAGACGATTCCAATCAAGAGGATGACATCGTTGGCATATCCGCCGACGACCGCGTCACGGATCGCAGTGAAATTGACCGAGCCTGCGAAGCCGTAGATGAAGGCAGCACCGAAGATGAAGAAGGCGGAGGAATAGGCACCAAGGAGGAAGTACTTGAGCGCTGATTCTTGTGAGAAGAGGCGGCGCCTTCGTGAGAGCCCTGCCATCAGGTAGAGCGGAAGCGATAGCACCTCAAGCGCGACGAAGAGTGTGATCAGGTCATTCGCTGAGGTGAAGAGCATCATTCCTGCGACAGAGAAGAGGAGGAGTGGGAAGACCTCGGTCTGCTGTCGTCCGACAGCGAGCGCTCGCTTCTCTTCCTCAGATCCTGGGAGCGCAGCTGCTGATGGTGCGAAGGAATCGACATCAAGGATGAAGAGGAGTCCAAGGAGCGAGAGGACCAAGATGATGCCCTGGGCAAGATGTGCAGGTCCATCGATGATCACAGAGTTGACGGCAGCGGTCGATGTGACGAGATCACGATTGGCGATCACCTGGAAGAGCGCAATCAGTAAAGTCGCAGGGGTCAGGAGAGATTGCACGAAGTTGCGCATCGAACTCTTGACGAAGGCTTCGACGATCACTCCAATGAGAGCGCCAACGAAGACGGTGAGCATCGGCATCAACGCCGCGTAATCAAGTGATGGGGTGTTGAATGTCATCGCTCGCCACCTTCTTTGATCGTCGGTGCTGGATCAGTGAAACCTGCCTTGGTGATCGTCGCCTTCGCGACTGGATTGATCACATCGAGGGCAGGCTTGGGATAGAAGCCAAGTGCGATGATGGCGACCATCACCGGTGCGATCGCGATCTTCTCGCGAAGGTTCAGATCGGGAAGGCTCTCATTGCCTGGCGTGGTCGCCCCATGGAGAGCGCGTTGAACCGGAATCAAGATGTAGAGCGCAGCCAAGATGATGCCAAGGGTTCCGATTACTGCAGCGACCGGATATCTCGTATAGGTACCGACGAGAACCAAGAACTCGGAGACGAAGCTAGAGAGTCCAGGGAGTGCAAGGCCGGAGAGACCCGCGATGAAGAAACTCCAAGCAAGGACCGGAGTGACGCGTTGGAGGCCGCCGAAATCTGCGATCTTCCCGGAACCGCGACGCTTGATCATCCATCCTGCGATCAAGAAGAGCGCCGCCGTCGAGAAGCCATGGTTGATCATGTAGAGGTTGGCGCCGGAATGTCCTTGGCTCGTCATCGCGAAGATTCCCATCACGATGAAGCCGAAGTGTGAGATCGAGGTGAAGGCAATGAGACGAAGGATCTCCTTCTGTCCGATTGCAAGGAATGCGCCGTAGATGATCGAGATGACAGCAAGAGTGATGATCACCGGTGTGAAAGTCTTCGACGCGTTCGGGAAGATCTCCAAGCAGTAACGGATCATTCCGAAGGTGCCGACCTTGTCGAGCACGCCAAGGAGAAGGACTGATGTACCGGGGGTCGCAGACCTTGCAGCATCAGGAAGCCAGGTATGTACCGGCCAGAGCGGAGCCTTGATCGCAAAGGCGATGAAGAAGCCGAGGAAGAGCAAGTTCTCAGTCGTCGAACTCATCTCAAGTTGCGCGAGTTTGGTGATGTCGAAGGTGCGACCGATCTGATCGCCACTCAAGACATAGAGTCCGATGATCGAAGCGAGCATCAAGAGGCCACCGAAGAGGCTATAGAGCAGGAATTTCACTGCTGCTGCGATCCGCTCTCCCGTGCCGTAGCCACCGATGAGGAAATAGACCGGGATGAGCATCGCTTCGAAAAAGACATAGAAGAGGAATACATCGGTCGCAGCGAAGACACCGATCATCATCGTCTCAAGGATGAGGATCAAGATATAGAAGGTCTTTGCGCTCCACCTGCCACCTTCAGATTCATGCCATCCAGCGAGGATCACGATCGGGACCAAGATCACCGCGAGGAGGATGAGCAAGAGCGAGATGCCATCGACACCGACGCTGTAGTTGATGCCGAAGGCTGGGATCCACTCGCGAGATTCAGCGAACTGGAAGCCGGGGCGATCGCTCTCGAATTGCAGCGCCATGAAGATGCCAATGAGTGCGACGAGAATCGATGTTGCAAGCGCGACCTGCTTCGCAGCAAGGACGTTATCGCGCTTGAGGAAGGTGAGTGCGAGGACGCCAAGGAGTGGCAAGAGACCAAGGACGGTGATCATGCTCATAGCGCCACCACCCAGATTGCAGCGATCAAGATCGCAACACC
>JBJTGO010000057.1:0-2183 GCA_046093985.1 Actinomycetota bacterium | reverse complement strand
GTCTCAAGTAGCGCACATCGGATGGGAGATTTCGGTAGCGGCTCCCTTGATGAGATCTCAACTCGGATCCTTGCTGAAGAGATCAAGGATTCCTATGCGCCATGGAAGGTCTACGGGACGAGCAAGCTCGCGAATATGCTCTTCGGTTTCGAGTTAGAACGGCGCGCTCGCAGAGAGGACCTTCGATTTACTTCGATGGTGGTCCATCCGGGTTATGCCGATACCAATCTCCAATATGTAGCAGCCGATCTCACCGGAGATCAGAACCGCAAGAAAGCGATCTCTTGGATGAATCGACTGATCGCGCAAGATGCTTCGATGGGAGCGCTACCTACTCTTGCAGCAGCGACGATCGAAGATCTCCATGGTGGTGCGCTGGTAGGACCAGATGGTTTCCTTGAGATGAGGGGTCATCCACGACTGAGTCGAGCGCGTTCTCTCGCCTACGATCAACAATTAGCGAGCAATCTTTGGCATGTAAGCGAGGAACTCACCGGCGTCACATGGTGAAGTAAACTCACCGCTTATGTCCGAACGCACCCATGAGGCCTATGACATCCAGGGCGTTCAGGAGAAGTGGTTAGCGAGATGGGATCAACTTGCTCCCTTCCGCTCTGGCGATCCAGCTGATCAGAGGCCGAAGAAGTATGTCCTCGACATGTTCCCTTATCCCTCGGGGGACCTTCATATGGGACATGCGGAGGCCTACGCCCTCGGCGATGTGATTGCGCGGTATTGGGTTCAGCGTGGTTACAACGTCCTACATCCGATTGGTTGGGATGCATTCGGGCTTCCCGCTGAGAATGCCGCGATCAAACGAAACTCGGATCCGCGCGAGTGGACCTACGAGAACATCGCAACGCAGCGCGCCTCGATGCGCAGATATGCCTGTTCCTTCGATTGGGAACGGATCCTCAACACTTGCGATCCCGAGTACTACCGATGGAACCAATGGATCTTCCTGAAATTCTTCGAACGCGGTCTTGCCTATCGCAAGGATTCGCCGGTCAATTGGTGTCCTGACTGTCAGACCGTTCTGGCGAACGAGCAGGTAGTCGCGGGGCTCTGCGAACGATGCGATACCGAAGTGACGAAGAAGAAGTTGACCCAGTGGTACTTCAAGATCACCGATTATGCGGATCGACTCCTCGATGACATGGAGCAGCTCGAAGGTAAGTGGCCGGAGAAGGTCCTCACCATGCAACGGAATTGGATCGGTAAGTCGACCGGAGCGAAGGTGGATTTCTCCGTCGAAGGCAGGAGTGAGCCGATCACAATCTTCACGACCAGACCAGACACGCTCTTCGGCGCCACCTTCATGGTGGTTGCGGTCGATAGTGAACTTGCGCGCGAGTTGGCAACTGGTAGTGGTACTGAGCCAGAGTTTGAGACGTATCTTGAGTCGGTTCGCTCGGCTTCCGATATCGATCGACTCTCCACGGAACGTAAGAAGAGTGGAATCTTTCTCAATCGCTATGCGATCAACCCCGTCAATGGCGAGCGGATCCCGATCTGGGCCAGCGACTATGTCTTAGCCGATTATGGGACGGGCGCGATCATGGCGGTTCCCGCGCATGATCAAAGGGATCTCGACTTCGCACGTGCGATGGGACTTGCGGTCCGCGTCGTAGTCGACACTGATGAAGAGAATCCAGCAACTACGGGTGTTGCAACAGATGGCAACGGGAAATTGATCAACTCTGATGGCTATGACGGTCTCGACGTGAAGAGTGGCGGGGAGCGGATCGTCGCTGATCTTGCGAAGAAAAACCTTGCTAGCCCGACCGAGAACTATCGCCTTCGCGATTGGTTGATCTCGCGACAGAGATTCTGGGGAACTCCGATTCCTATCATCCACTGTGAGAAGTGCGGTGAGGTTCCGGTTCCAGAGGATCAACTCCCAGTGCGATTGCCGACCGCTAAGGATCTCGATCTCAAGCCAAAGGGCGTCTCACCTCTTGCAACCGCTGATGAGTGGGTCAACGTCTCTTGCCCGAACTGTGGCGCGAGAGCCAAGCGCGATACCGACACCATGGATACCTTCGTCGATTCCTCTTGGTACTTCCTTCGTTACACGAGCGTCAGTGTCCATGACAAACCTTTCGATCTCGAGCAGGTCAAGACCTGGTTACCGGTCGATCAATATGTCGGCGGCGTCACTCATGCCATCTTGCATCTTGTCT
>JBJTGO010000056.1:0-5968 GCA_046093985.1 Actinomycetota bacterium | reverse complement strand
CAAGCCGTCCGTCATGTCCGGTTCCTCCATCGCGCTGGTGAGAATTTAGCCGTCGAGTATCTGATCCCAGATACCGCCCAGATGCGAAAGATGCGTAAGGCGCAATTGCCGAAGGTGACCATCACCTCGCCGAGTGGCAAGGTCGAGCAACTTCTCATCAATGAACGGACGAGATTCTCCAAGCCCTATCTACCGCAGGATTACTTCTACCTCTCCCGGATCAGTAAGAGCGCAGAGCCTGGCATCTATACCGCAACCATCACTGCAGGGAGAGCGTCCTCAGCGCTCGTTGCCATCGGTTACAAAGAAGTCCCTGGTGAGGTGCTTGCCTTTGGATCCTCACGCGGATCCTGTCCGTTGCCGATCACCGAAGTCGATGCAATCAAGCAATCAGTTGCTGATCAATTGATTGGGATGAAAGAGTCGACTGCGAAACTCTGTGCCGATAGCAATGGTTGGGGTTTTCGGGTGGGGGAGCGCGATGGCGAATTCTTCGCTTTGACGAGGGACTATCGGATCGATCGAATCACGGTCTCGATTACGAGAGAAATCATCACTGCCGTTCAAGTCGGCTAGCGAGGCGTTATCTCCCGTCGGAACGAGAGTCGTTCATTTTCGCTCTCGATACGATCGAAACCTGCAGCCTCGAGAGTCTTTCGCGATGGGATGTTCTCCTCTGAAATTAACGTCGCCTCTACGGCGGTGACAGTCGGCCACTCACGTAATCGATTGATGAGCAGCTCGAGGGCCACCTTCATACCTCCGAGACCGCGACCCCAGGGCGCCATCCAATATCCGATCTCTGCACTTCCTTCTGGTTCTGAGATGGTGTGAACACCGATCACACCACAAGGTCTTGAGTCTTCAACCCGGATGATGGCCCAGACTGCAAGTTCCCCAGCTAGGTCCTTAGTGAAAGCGATTGCATGCTCTCGAAGATAAGGCCGTGGGACCTTTGTCCAACGTTGAATCAATGGATCTTGGCAAGCATCGAAGATCCACTCCGCATCCGTTTCAACAATCTCGCGCAGGGACCACTCCATCGAAGGTGACTCTTCGTCTCAGCCCTAGTCGATCCGAGTGACATCCGCACCCAATGCGCGGAGTTGCTCGGCAAAATTCGGGTAACCGCGATCGATATGAAAGCCACCTTCGACGATCGTGATCCCATCGGCGACGAGAGCTGCGACGACAAGGCCCGCGCCAGCACGGATATCGGTTGCAACTACGGGAGCAGATGAGAGTCGCTTGATACCAACGGTTGCCGCATGATGGCCATCGACCTTGATCTGTGCGCCAAGGCGAAGGAGTTCGTTGACGAATATGAAGCGTGATTCGAAGACATTCTCGGTGACTATCGCATCGCCATCAGCGATGGCGTTCATCGTGATGATGAAAGGCTGGAGATCGGTGGGAAAGCCAGGGTAGGGAAGCGTCGATACATCGATCGCTCGCGGCCGGCGCTCCATTCGGACGCGTACTCCGTCTGCAGTCGTGGTCACAACCGCTCCAGCACTGGTGAGTTTCTCCAGCGGCACCTCAAGGTGCGATGGATCGCAGCGATGGATCGTGATGTCGCCTTCGGTGATCGCTGCAGCAAAAGCCCAGGTACCGGTGACGATGCGATCCGGAATTGTGGTGTGACTCGTGGGAGTGAGCGAAGTGACGCCTCGGATTGTGATCGTCGGAGTTCCGAGCCCTTCGATATCCGCGCCCATGGCGATGAGGAAGCGACCAAGATCAACGACATCAGGTTCGCGGGCAGCGTTGTCGAGAACGGTGACACCGTTGGCAAGGACAGCTGCAGTCATGATGTTCTCGGTCGCACCGACACTTGGGAAATCCAATGTGATGCTCGCACCTTTGAGTCCTTCGGGGGCTTGTGCGATCACATAACCATGTTCGTTATGGACTTTGACCCCCATCTCGATGAGGCCCTTGATGTGATAGTCGAGACCGCGAGATCCGATCGCATCGCCACCTGGAAGTGCAACCTCTGCTTCACCGCAACGCGCGACGAGCGGACCTAACACATTGATCGAGGCTCTCATCTTCCGCACCAAGTCATAGTCGGCGCGATGTGAGGGAGAGGTGGGGACATCGATCTCGATCTTCGAACTCTCCATATCTCGCCTGATGGTGCAACCAAGGCGGGTCAAGAGCTCTGACATGATCGCCACATCTGCGATCTCTGGGACGTTGCTTAGTTCGGTCTTACCAGGAGCGAGAAGAGCCGCTGCCATCAACTTGAGAACGGAATTCTTAGCGCCGGAGACATGGACATCACCTTTGAGGTGGGCGCCACCAACGACGCGGAATTTCTCACCAAGGTGGCTCGTCATCACGTTGGCAATTCTAGTGCTGGCCCTCAGTAGCAGGATTGGCTCACTTACCTTCACTGCAATAGGCTCGCGACATGGTCAATCTGACAAGGATCTACACCAAGACTGGTGATGACGGCACGACTTCGCTCGGCGATGGTTCACGCACTTCCAAGAACGATCCGCGCCTTGAGGCATATGCAACCGTCGATGAGGCGAATTCGACGATCGGTGTCGTTCTTGCAACGACAGAGATCTCAGATGATGTACGCGCCCTCTTGGTGCGAATCCAAAATGACCACTTCGATGTCGGAGACGATCTCTGCACTCCGGTGATCGACAATCCACCGCATGAACCACTACGCGTCGTTGAAGCGCAAGTGACTTTCATCGAGGAAGAGATCGATAAGTACAACGCCAATCTCGCACCACTTCGCTCTTTCGTCTTACCTTCCGGAACTGCAGCAGCGGCTCATATGCATGTCGCTCGCACCGTCGTCCGTCGGGCTGAGCGTTGTACGTGGGATGCGATCCATTCCTTCGGCACCGGCGTCAATCCATTGACTGCGAAGTACCTCAATCGCCTCTCTGACTTGCTCTTCGTCTTAGCGCGAAGCGTCAACGCATCTCGCGGCGATGAACTCTGGGTTCCAGGAGCTAATCGCTAGCCCTCGAAGTCAGGACCGCTCTCGCAACGGAAGATTGATCTCGTTGCACCATGAGTCGTGGTCCATCACTGGTTTGAACTAGGTTCGCTCGAATCCCTGAATCTGCCAATCTTCGTTTGAGGATCTCGCCCTCGATGTGATTGCTCGGTTCTGCCACCGAGACGAGAAGTCCATATTCACTCTCGCTTCCGATACGTATCGGTCGCTCCACCACCGATTTACCTCTCGCGAAGGTCCACTTGAGAAGTGGGATCAGGACAAGAAGAGCGAAGAAGCCACCGAAGGATGTGAGGAAGAGAGTGTTATCGATCCCACCGAGCATGGCTCTTTATCCGCGATTCTCGAAGGGGAGATATGTATTGCCGGATTTGCCCTTCTTGCCCGAGCGATGACAGGTGACATTGATATTTGCCACGCGAACGCGATCTCCGATCGGTTCACTGCTGATCAGGAGGACGACTTTCTGTGAGCGAGCATCACTTCCTGAGCTCTTGGTTGTGAGCGAGCCATATGAGGTGATAGTCGCAGTATCGCTCGTCTTCGGTCCCACTACCGTTGAGAGCACTTCCCACCAAAGACACTTCTCAGCACTCGCCACGATCACACTGCCACATGCGTATTGATCGCAAGGTTGGATCGCTTCGAAGAGTGATGTGCGGGCGGAGACAAGACCTGCAAGTTCTCGCTTCGTTGGGATCTTCGCGTAGATGCCATTGCTTGCAGTGAATCCCTTCGGTGGCCACCCAGGGGGCGGTGAGATCTGTGGATTGAGACGCGCTTTCCGCTCTTTCTTGGTCTCTTTCTTCTTTGCCGATGCCTCTGAATCGACGCTACTTGTAAGACTCGTAGCCGTTGGGATGGCAGATGGGAGGATCAATCCCGAACCGGTGATGAAGGCGAGAAGGAGCGGGGCCGTGGCACGGCGCATCATCGTCTACTCCAAGCGAAGGTCTTCACGGCTAGGAATGTACCCACGATGGTCCAGAGAATGAGGATGATCGCGATTCGGCCGAGCTCATAACTTCCTGCGACTTCTTGGCTTGCGAATGAATCGGGTAGGAAGACATAGCGCATCCCTTGGGTGAGCCACTTGAGTGGGAAGAGCGCAGCGAACTGCTGCATCCAGCCAGGCAGTTGTGAGAAGACGAAGAAGACGCCACTGAAGAATTGCAAGACAATTACGATCGGCGAGACAACAGCGGAGGCAGCGCGTCCACTCTTCGGCACCGTCGAGAATGCAATCCCGAGGATGGCTGCGCAACCCGATCCCAATGCGATGATCCATGCGAATGCGATCCATCGAGAGGCTTCACTCGGCAACTCCAAACCGAAGAAGAGGGCGCCGAAGGCAAGAAGAAGAATGACCTGCAGTGACATGGAGTAGAGGACTTGGATCCCTTTACCGATGAAGAATGCGCTCGGTGGCATCGGGGTACCTCGAAGGCGCTTGAGCGCTCCGGTATCTCGCTCCATGGGAATGGTGATGGCGAGGTTCTGGAATCCAGAGTTGACCAACCCGGAGGCGATCATCCCGGCGACGAAGTATTGACTGAATGTAACTCCCGGTGCGATCTCATCGTTGAAGACTGAACCGAAGATGAAGAGAAGGATCACTGGAAATGCGATGGTGAAGACGACCGCTTCACGAGCGCGATTGAATTGCTTGATCTCAAGCAATCCTCTCTGTAACCCGATGCGTAAAGCGGAGATCATGGCGCTACCTCATCGACCAATGCGGAGTCGCTCTCACCGATCATCTCGAGGTAGATCTCTTCCAAAGTAGGTCGCTTGACCGAGAGCGAGGGGATCTCCCCATCGAACTCTGCTATCAATTTCTTCACTAATTCAGTCGGCGTATCAGTCTCCATCTGATGAAGTGAGCCGGCACTATCTCGCCAACTCACCTTCGCCAACGCCTTCTCACGGCCGCCAAGGGTGGCAGGTGGTGCGATCTCGAGGATCTGACCCGATGCGATCACACCGACTCGATCAGCAAGAGCCTCCGCCTCATCGAGGTAATGCGTGGTCAAGAGGATCGTCGTGCCTTCATCGCGAAGGTTCCTGATCAAATCCCAGAACGAGCGGCGCGCTCTCGGATCGAAGCCGGTCGTCGGTTCATCGAGGAAGAGAAGTTCAGGGGAACCGATGATGCCAAGTGCCACATCAAGGCGCCGTCGCTGTCCTCCACTCAGAGTTCGGATCTTCTGATCGCTCTTCTCAACAAGCCCGACCGCATCGATGAGATGCTCAACATCTCGAGCCCTCGAGTAATAGTGGCGAAAGTGAGAGATCGTCTCTCGCACCGTGAGATCTGGGAAGTCAGCGCTATCTTGCAAGACGATGCCGATCGAATCTCGCCACTGCATCGTCGCTTCTTCGGGATCGACACCGAGGACGAGAACGTCACCACTATCGCGCTCTCGATATCCCTCAAGGATCTCAACAGTCGTAGTCTTTCCCGCCCCATTAGGACCTAGGAGTGCGAAGATCTCACCGCGTTCGATCTCGAGGTCTAATCCATGGAGGACCTCATCCGAACCGTAGGACTTTCGCAAGTTTCGGATCGAGATCACGCGCTCGCCAGCTGGCACGAGGTGAGGATAGTGGGAAGAATCCCACCATGGCTCGGCGCGCAGGAAAAGGGAAGTCGCAACGCTCACACAAGAGTAAGCGCGACGACGATGACGTCACTCGCGGTGATCAGATCGAAGAACATGATGACGGTATCTTCATGGTGCGCCGTATCACCGGCTCTTCATCGACGAAGAGCTATCGCTGTCCTGGTTGCGACCAGATGATCCCGACCGCGACGCCACATATCGTCGCGTGGCTTGAGCATGATGTCGAGACGAGACGTCATTGGCATACCCCATGTTGGACCAACAGGAATCGGCGCAAACCGAAGGTAGAACGGACTCGGAACGCTCCCAAGTATTGATTACAAGTATTGATTACAAGTATTGATTACAAGTATTGATT
>JBJTGO010000055.1:0-1281 GCA_046093985.1 Actinomycetota bacterium | reverse complement strand
GATGGTGATGGCACGACTTCCTGCCTCACCATTGCGATCGAATGCGAAGATCTCAAGGGACGATGCACTCAATCCGGAGTTGATCGCAAGGATCCGTGCGCGAGAGCCCAATGCACCACTAGCACCGACGAACCATTGGTCTCCATCACCGATCAGACATGTAGTGGCAGCGGTGTAGTTGCGAGTACGCGATCGCAAGACGAGCGAGTTGACCTCACCACCTTCGACCACGACGCTGTTGTTATTGAGTGGATAAGGATTGACACGAGCGCGAGTGAATCCCGGCTTCCTACTCTTGGCGGACTTGATCGAAGTTCGATTAGATGGAAGGAGCGCTGTAGCCCTCGCCTCATCCTCGAACTTAGGACAGACCGTCGCTGGAATAGATGAGGTGCGCTCGATCTCATCGAGCGGATCACTTTGAAGCGCTGCGATGAGGACGATCGCTATTCCGATCAGAAGGTAGATGGCGCTCGTGGCGCGATCTGTGAGCGTTCTCATGAGAGCTCCTCTATCGGTACCTCAGAGCGACGCCTTCGTGCTGGGGTGGCGAGAATGAGAGCGATCAAGAGCGCGATCACTTGGAGTGAAAGCCATCCCCGTCGCGCAGTCCCATCATGGAATAGGAGGAACTCCCCTGGTTCGACGACTTCGAATTGCGGTAGCCCTTCGATACTTGTCGAAAGTGGTACTGGACGGGAGTTGAGCAACATCTTCCAACGACCATCGAACCTTTCAGCGAGAGTCACGACTCCGGCTCGCGAGATCGTCCCTTCTGCTGACACGTCATCGCTGGCTATCGGGAGATCGAGCGCGCTCGAATCAGTGCTCTGATCGAAGGGAGTGAGTGAAAGTCGAGCATTGGCCGCCACCACCTTCCAGACGATGCCGACATCTGTCGAACTCGCCCTGGTGAAACCTCCGATGCCATCGATCGTCCTTGCAAGTCCTTTGTTATAGGGCGTGGCAAGGAAGAGATAACGAATCCCGGTCTGTCCCAAGATGATGCTGGTATCGATACCGACTCCAGTGACAAGTCCAGAGACTGCATCGTCGATCGTCTTACTGCTTCCATAGATGAGATCAGAGTCTCCTAACTCCAACTCGCGATCTCTAACGATGTAGTAATAGAGCCTGCCTTCGCGTTGGCGGAGGATCAATGACTTGTACCGCTCTTCAGTCGAGGCATTCGCTGTGATGAACTCCGGCACTGCAAGTGCCGTCTCGGCACGAAGTGGACCATTCGCGCCAGGTACAGAGGCGAGTGCAGTACGCGTGCTC
>JBJTGO010000054.1:0-4402 GCA_046093985.1 Actinomycetota bacterium | reverse complement strand
CACCTTGTCCCAGTGATGGGTTGCGATCTCAGTCTCGAGAGAGAGGATCGCTGTGGCGCGAGCCGCGGGTTGATCGATGCCGGCGAGAGCAAGGATCCGCTCGATATGCCCGAGGAGTGAGGTGCGAATCTCGCTGTGCTCGTCTAGGCGGTAGTAGGCCTCATCAGGAAGGCTCAAGCCCCCTTGGCCGAGATAGGCGATATTGACGCTCGGGTCATCCTTATCGGTGGTGATGTAACCGCCGAAGAGCGCCGCTCGTCCTCTTCCTTCCAGAGTGCCGAGAATCTCGATGAAGGTGAGTATGTCTTCGACGGAGCGCGCTCTCTCTATATCTGCGCGAATCGGCGAGATACCAAGCGACTCGATCGCACTCTCATCCATGAAGTCTCGGTAGAGGTCTCGAATCTTGGCGGCGTTACTGCCATCAGGGCCATCGGCTTCTTCGATGATGGTACGAACCCGCTCCTCTGAAAGGTCTCTGAGCGCATAGAAGGAGCCATCTGCTGCGCGATCTGAGGGGATCTCGGAGGTTGAGAGCCATGCGCCATTGACGTGTCGATAGAGGTCATCTTGGGGCCGGACCTTGGAATCGATGTTCTCTTGGATCAATCCACTCTGACTCAACTGCGCTCGCTCTCTACTTGTCTTACCCAATGTTTCTTGCTTTATGTGTCTGGCCTTCTACACCTTGCTTCATCCACCTTGCTTCATACACCTTGCTTGATGTAGCTCGCTTTATCGTGATCTACCTTAGTTCAGATCGGGGCTTGGTCAGCCATAGGAAGAGCGGCACCATCAAGACCGCGGTCACCGTACTGCCGATCCAATCAAGTTCGCCACTCATCAAGAGCGCTGCCGAGGGCAGGGCAGAGTCCTGATAGGTCACTAAGACACCAGTGAGGAAGTTATTGGCGAAGTGGGCGCCAATCGCCAATTCCAGACTCTTATCTCGAAGCGTTGCGACGGTGAGCATCGCGCCCATAGAGGTGAAGTAGATGAATGCGATCAGGTAATAGTCCTTGACCTCAGGATTGAACATATGAGGAAGGGCGAAGAGGGAGGAGTTGATGAAGACGACCAACCAGATCGGCCACCGACCACTCGAGACCCAGCGAAGGAGCCAACCTCGGAAGAAGAACTCCTCGGCTGTGGTCTGAAGCGGCAAGAGGGTCAAAGCGATGATGAGGTAGGGCCAGAAGAGCGAGAGGTCGAAGGTATAGGTGTAATCCTTGCGATTGATCAAGAGGTCGATCGCAGCGAGCGGCACCACAAGGGCACTCATCACGATGAAGCCATGCCAGATGCGTCGGTAGGAGATCTCCTCCCGTGAGGTGATCAGACGCTTGACGGGCAGTTGTAGAAGCAATCGATAGAGGATCGGCACAACGAGGAAGAGCGGTACGAAGGAGATCAAGGTGATGAAGGCTGCCTTCCAAGGTGCCACATCGGGAAAGGTTTCCAAGTCTTCGACCGGGACTCCGAAGAACTTGGCAGCTGCGAGGATGAGAGCGACTCCGCCTGCCTGCCAGAAGATGACGATGATGGCAGTGCCAAGGAGCCACCGCCAGATGCGAGGGCGAAACCTGGTGGCATCGGTCGAATCACCGAACTCTTCTCGTGCCTTGAACGGCGATTCGAACATAGAGTGAAGGGTAGCGAAGTAGTTCCTCGAATCGATGGCAGGCTAATAGTTGAAGTTTCAAGTAATCTTCAGCCATGAGTGGCAAAGAGCCAAAGTGGCTCTCCTCCCGCGAGATGAAGGCCTGGCGCGCCTACATCATCGCCTCGCGCCGCCTTCTTGAAGCGCTAGAACAAGATTTGGAAGATCACGACCTATCCATGCCCGACTACGAAGTGTTAGCACAATTGAGCGAAGCGCCAGGGCGAAGGATGCGAATGTCAGAACTTGCAGAGATCGCCATGCTCTCCAAATCGAGGCTCTCGCATCGGATCACGGTGATGGAGAAGGCGGGCTGGGTCAAACGCCAAGCATGCACGGAGGACAAACGTGGATCGTGGGCGGTGATGACGGAGAAGGGTTATCGCGCTATCGTCAAAGCGGCGCCAGACCATGTCAGATCGGTGCGGAAGAGATTCCTCGATCAATTGAGTGGTAAGGATCAGGAGAGTATCTCCGCGCTCTTCGATCGGATTCAGACCGGACTTCGCGAGGAGTTCAAGAACGAGAAATGAAAAAACCCGCCGACCGTAGTCAGCGGGTTTTCCCGATAAAGCGGAGGCTTACTTCTTCTTAGCAGCCTTCTTGCGGCGCTTTGGAGCTGCCTTCTTAGCAGCAGCCTTCTTGCGGCGCTTCTTTGGTGCAGCAGCCTTAGCAGCAGCCTTCTTACGACGACGCTTTGGAGCAGCAGCCTTGACGGCAGCCTTCTTGCGACGGCGCTTTGGCGCTGCAGACTTAGCAGCAGCCTTCTTACGACGCTTTGCAGCCACGTGGTTCTCCTATCAGAATGGTCCGATCCGTCACCGGACCTGTTCACGGCAAAGCGTGGCAGTTCACGCGGAATTTTTCTAGCATATTTCAAGATTCACTCGCGGGCGTGTCGGATCCATGAAATCGACTCAACTCATGTTCTCACTCCAAAAAGTGATGAAAACCCTTATTTATCAAGGCTTTTTGACCTTCTTGGAAAGTCGACTTTTTCACATTTATGACCCGAAAAAGGGGTGAAAAAAAATTTGAAAAAATTTTTGAATTTGACCTGTTTTGGACCCCGAAAATCGAAAATTCACCACCGAAATCGTCGATCCAGTAGCGCCCTCGCTATACCGGTCAGTTGGGTGGAATCGAGCTATGCGGTGCAGGGATCTAATGAAATGAGTGTTCTTCGCTTGGAAATCGCCCCGTTGCAACATCGTTTCGCCACTTGGTAACAGCCTCACCGATCATGGCGCGAAGATCAAGGTATTTAGGGGCAAATCGAGGGGGTTTTGCAGTGAGCCCTAGGAGATCGGTCCAGACCAAGATCTGGCCATCGCATCCAGATCCAGCACCGATCCCAATCGTCGGAATGGTGAGGGTCGCAGTGATCTCGCGCGCCAACTCTGCAGGAACCATCTCGAGGACCACGGCGAAGACGCCGGCCTCCTGCAGGGCCAGTGCATCAGCGATCACTTCTTTCCCGCTATCGCCCCGACCTTGGACCCGATAGCCACCCAATGCGTTGACCGATTGCGGTGTTAGACCGATATGTCCCATCACCGCGATTCCCGCTTTGGTAAGGGCCTGCACCTGGGATTGGACTCGAACGCCGCCCTCAAGTTTGACGCCGTGGGCGCCGGCTTCCTTGAGGAATCGAATCGCGCTCTCAAGAGCCTGATCGCTCGATCTCTCGTAGGAGCCAAAGGGCATATCGGCGATGACCATCGACCTCTTCGATCCACGAACGACTGCTCGAGTCAACGGGATCATTTCATCCAACGTCACTGGGATCGTGTCGACCTCGCCAAGGAAGTTATTGCCAGCCGAATCACCTACGAGAAGGACCGGGATCTCCGCTTCATCGAAGATGGAGGAGGTCAGCGCGTCATAGGCGGTCAGCGCTGAAAAACGAGTGCCTTCATCCTTGAAGCGCGCCAGGTCGTGAATGGTGATGCGACGATTGGCAGGGTAATTGCTCATGACTTCCTCTTCCCTCGAGGCCAGTGATGGTCCCCGGGTATCGGCTTGCGTCGAATCGTTTAGCGTCAAGATAGTACTCTCGTAGCCATGGCGAGCCAATCGAGCGCGACCGCGATTACGCAGATGAGAGTGGCGCTCGCGCAGATCAACCCTCGCCTCGGCGATATCCCATTCAATGTCGAGCTCGTGATGGAGTACGTCACGAAGGCACAATCGATGGGCGCGCATCTTGTCCTCTTCCCGGAGATGGTGATCACGGGTTACCCAATAGAGGACCTAGCCCATCGCCAGACTTTGCAAGAGGCCTCAGTTCGCGCGATTGAAGCCCTCGCAACGACACTTCTCGATGGCGGGATGGGGGAGATGGCGATTGTGATCGGCTATCTCGATCATGCCGGTGACGAGAACGGTAAGAGTTCGGCCCTCAACCGCGCAGCGATCATCCATCGCGGTGAGGTGAAGGCCAGGTATACCAAGCGTCACCTTCCCAATTACGGCGTCTTTGATGAATATCGAAACTTCGCTGCAGGTAATTCGAGTCTCATCGTTCGCCACTGTGGCGTCGATGTCGCGATCGCTATCTGTGAGGACATCTGGCAAGAAGGCGAAGCGATGGCAGAGCTCGCTGCAAGGGCCCCTGGACTCCTCGCCGAGATCAATAGATCCCCTTATGAGAGTAAGAAGGATGATCAGAGGCTCTCTCTCCTCTCTCGTCGCTCCCTTCAGATCGGTGCGCCACTTTGCTATGTCAACATGACAGGTGGT
>JBJTGO010000053.1:0-1435 GCA_046093985.1 Actinomycetota bacterium | reverse complement strand
TGCGTGAAGAACTGTGAGGACGACTTCGAGAGCGGGGCGCTTCTCCACTGGGTGGAGATCGACAGGGATTCCGCGGCCGTTATCGATGACCTCCACGCCACCGTCATCACGAAGGGTCACTTCGATTCGATCGCAGTAGCCAGCGAGAGATTCATCGACGGAGTTATCGACCACCTCGTAGACGAGATGGTGAAGGCCTCGTTCACCCGTAGAGCCGATATACATGCCTGGGCGTTTGCGTACCGCCTCAAGACCTTCAAGGACTGTGATCGCTGAAGCGTCGTAATTTTTCGTGGCTACAGCGCCATCCTGGGGCTTTTTTGGGCTCATGGGTGGGGGAATCCTAGTCAAATCCTGATCCTCGGTCACCTTTTCAACAGGCTAGAAGGGGCAATAGAGACGCGCTTTTTCCGATGTTGAGGGAACCTACTCAAAAACCTGTCTTCGAAGGCTCTAGTGGGCTTTTATCCGTATGTATCTCGAGGGCCTCGCGCGCCCCTGATGGTGCGAAGACCCTTCTTCCATGATGGCGACTTTGGACCCACGACAAGGAGGTCGTCGACGAGCACATCACTCACATTCATCCTGATCTTCTCAAGGATCGAAGGTTTGAGGAGATTGAGTTGTGTTGCCCATGCAGTTGAAGAGGCTCGCACAGTGAGAACTCCTTCGAAGAAGGTGACTGGATCTGAGTGCTCCGCGATCTCCTCACCAACAATTTCACTCCACGAGGAAAAGAGGTTGCCTTCGGCTAGCGCACCTTCCCAATCTCTTCCTTTTACCAACTCATCTAAAGTACTTTTTATAAGAAGTGGGTCAGTGGTTGATCGTCGATCTTCACTCTCTACTTTTCGCTCCGACTTTCTTCGATAGAAACCAGTTGGATCCTTGAAGGAACGGAAAAGTTCGCGAGCGAGATCTCGCTTCATCTCGCCACCTTGCCTTCTTTGACTGTAAATCGCTCCCCGGTGAGATTTGTTGGAAGGTCATCTGCTACAGCAACCGTAATCAAGGTTTGATCTGCAGTACCAGCCAATTCTGTAAGGTGCTCTCGTCGCGATTGATCCAACTCTGAGAAGACATCATCCAAAATCAAGATTGGTCTCTTTCCCTCTTCACGTAAGAGTAGATAGGAAGAGAGTTTGAGTGCAAGAGCTGCCGACCACGACTCTCCATGTGAGGCAAAACCTTTGACTAAGTTCTCATCCAACTTCAAATCGATGTCATCTCGGTGAGGACCGACTAAAGTGACGCCACGCTCCCTCTCTGAGTCGCTCACTTCTTTGAGACGCTCTCGTAATATCTCCTTATTTGATTCTTTATTTGTTGAGAGATTATTGGTTGAGGATCGGTAGGTGACTGAGAACTCTTTCTTAGTTGAGATTCGTCGATAAGCCTCGGTGAGGTGAGGATCTAATTTATTGATGAGTGAGAG
>JBJTGO010000052.1:0-1505 GCA_046093985.1 Actinomycetota bacterium | reverse complement strand
AGCATGATCACTCGGTGCGCACTTCGCTTTCTTTTTAGTTACATTGCAATCCCAGAGAAGTGATTTCTTCATCCCTTGATGAGAGATGAGTCGCGACTCCTTTACTGATATCCCATTCTTGATGAAGATGTAGTCAAGTCTCTCTGTAAAGCCATGAGGATTTCCCCACTTCTTTGCAATCATCTCTCTTGCTGGATCTGGACCATCAAGGAGTGCCCCTAAACCCCATGTGAAATTTTTCGGCTCTAAAGAATTCGGACCGACATCTTCATACCCGGCCTTGATCATCTTCCAGTATGCGTTGCAGGAGGAATTGAAATTCGATCGCGAGAGTGCCCTCTCTTGCTCATTGCAGAACTTGTTCTCGGCCGGTTGACCGCCGGGGTTTACATCATTATTCCCACGAGGATCTCTTGGATCGGCATTGAAATCTCCCATCACCACAAGAGGAGAGTTAGTTGAGGCAAGCTCTGCAGTGAGTTGATCTGCCTGGATACTCGAATGCGGTACTGAATCCGCATCGAAGAGTGACTCTAAATGAGTAGTAACTATGCGAATGGGTTGACCATCGATGTCTAGGTCTAGCCATGAATAACCGCGATAGATCTCCATAAGTATCGGGACAACGGTGTAATAATCCCGATATTCTGAATTTCCGACGCGTGCGATTTTGCCGTCAAAGTCATCTCGAATCAGGATCGCATCTGCTATCTCGAAACCACAGGAAGCGGTTTCCTCTCCGAATATAGAGGGAAAGAGAGTTGGGTCTTTGACCATTGTGAGTCGGGGAATAGCGGGGATCGAGAATCCTGTATTGAAGGCGCTCTCTCCATCTTTCGTAGCAAGTGAATAGCCGACTCCTTGACGCTTACTCTCATCGATAAGAATTTGTAGGAAATCGAAGATCACTTTCTTCTTGGAAAGAACCCCTTTCTTACAGATCCATTTCGTCGCTTCTTGAACTCCAACCACATCGGGCCTATAGAGAGCCAACTCTCTCGCAAGGGTCCTTGATCGCTTCTCGAAATTTGTGGCACGCATCTGATCCCACATGAATTGGGCCGCTGCTGGGAAATCGGGGAGGAGTTGTAGTGCAACGCCGACATCTGCGCCAAGCTAGATATTCCTAGTCATCACAGAGAGAATCTTCTGATCCGACGCGGGAGCGGATTGAGCAGAAAGGAAAGGAAGAAGTGTGAGGAGAAGGGCTATGGTCGAGGCAATACGTCGCACAGAAGGAATCTAGTCTCCCTCTCAGCAATAGCTAGAGTTTGGCGCGAGAGAACCATTCAATACGTGGATTCTCATCCTTCGTCGCCTCTTTGAA
This sequence comes from Actinomycetota bacterium, assembly GCA_046093985.1. GTDB lineage: Bacteria > Actinomycetota > Actinomycetes > Nanopelagicales > Nanopelagicaceae > SYAN01. Next base: position 178 of record JBJTGO010000052.1, on the reverse strand, counting down.
TTCTTCCAGCGCTTTTCTGGCTGATCCGTCAAGACGCTGCGGTACTTGCACATCAAGTGTCACCAGAAGGTCTCCGACATTGACACCTTTTTTGACGCCACGCCCTTTGATGCGAAGTGTCTTTCCATTTTGACTCCCCGGTGCGATACGAAGCTTTACTTCATCGCCATCAATCGTC
>JBJTGO010000051.1:0-10234 GCA_046093985.1 Actinomycetota bacterium | reverse complement strand
CCTTTTATTGCATGGCGATTTCGTGAGGTTCGAGGTGGCACAGATTGCCGTTCTCACTTTCTTCTACATCTCAGGGTTCTTGATGGAGAGATCATTCACTCGCTACTCCTCGTGGCAACGGTTCGTCTTCAATCGCCTCCTCAGACTCCTCCCATCCCTCTTGCTGGTCTCATTGGTGACCTGGGTGATCATCGTCAACTCGAGTGAGGAGTTCCGTCGATCATTTGGCTACATCTACCTGCGCGAGGCAACGAGTTACGGTCCCGAGACGCCTCCACCGCTCACCGCTCTTGCCACTTTCGAATTCGATGAGCGACTTCCTTACTTGGGATTTCAAAGTGAACTTGTGCCCCAGTCCTGGTCGATCGGCAACGAGATCGTCTACTACCTGACCATTCCGCTTCTGGCACTTGTAGGCTTTCGTTGGCTCATTCTCCTTACCTCACTCTCCGTTGCTTTCTTCCTAGGGCAATTGATAGTTAGGGGAGATGAATTTGATTACGTCATCTATACGAATCTTTTATCTACGTACTCATTCTTCATAATCGGGTATCTGGTCTCTCACCTCATGAAACGAGGTTTTCAGATCCCGAAAGTTCTCCAACAAAGTTCAGCACTACTTGCTCCTGTGTTGATTGTCGTCTCCTACTTTTTGGAAGTCTCGGAGTCGCGCTCGCCTCTCATCGTCAACTGCTATGTCATAACGCTTTCCACACTGATCACGCTTGGCTTCCTGGTCAGAGTCAAAGGAGTGAACTCAGAAGTCGAACCAGCAATCTCTCGTCTTTTCGGAAGTCTTTCCTATCCACTCTATGTAAGTCACATGATCGTGATTGGGTACTTGAATCACTATTCGCTTCTCTCTCCCATCTTGCTCATCGCCACAGCGCTCCTGCTTGCGCTCGCCATCTATTCCCTCGTGGATCGACCACTAGAGCACTCGAGATTGAAAGTGCGCAGGGCTTTGCCGATTTCTTGACCAGACTTCCGTAGCAAAGCAAAAGGCCCCCTTTCGGGGGCCTTTTGTCGATACTCGCGAAGAAGGATTACTTGCCCTTCCAAGGTGAGTAGATTGAGACAGTCTTGAGACCGAGCTTGCGAGCGTCGTCCCCAATGTACTTGTCCCAGAGAGCGCCAAGCTCGTTGTGCGATGTCTGGTAACGAAGCCAGGTATCGACATAGTGCTTGAGCGCATGCTCTCCGAGTGGCATGAAGTAGCTGTTCTCGTCGACGAAGACAGGATCGCCCTTCAAAACCTTGACATTCGGATTGGCCTTGATTGCACCGGCAACTGAGAACTCTCCGACGATCATGCAGTCAGATCGACCTGCTGCAACATCGGCAAGAGCTTCCTGGTTGGTGAGGCGCTTGAGGGTTGCACGTGGGTAGAGGATCTTCGCTGCAGCCTCTTGTGAGGAACCAACGACAACAGCGATGGTGACGCTGCTGCTGTTGAGTTGGCTGAGGCGACTGATGCCGGCTCCTGGCTTGAGGAGAACTACGTTCGACTCAACGAACGATGGTGCTCCAGCGAAGAGGACTCGCTGCGCACGGTCTGGGCGAATGGTTGCCGAGATACCGGACATATCGAATCGACCTGCAGCCTGTTGTGCGAAGAGATTAGCGAATGGAACTTCGACCCATTCGATAGTCGCACCAAGGGAAGTCGCCAACATCGTCGAGAGATCAACGATATAACCAGTTGGAGTTCCATTGGAAGTCTTGTACTGCAATGGAGGGAATCCGAGGTCAACTCCGAAACGGATTTTCTTTGTTGAGATGATCTTCTGAAGCAGTGAGTCTTCCTCAGCATTTGCGACTGGCAACTCTGCAGTCACTGCACCTGCAGAACTTGGTGTCAATGCGCCAACGGCGCCGGCACCGAGGGCGATTGCGGCGCCCTTCATGAAACCACGGCGATCCGCCTTGACGTCGACGGCGGAGTCAACCGATGTGGTTTTCTCTTCCATGTTTCCTTCTTTCCTCCTAGGTATCGAGATGGACCCGGTGTCCCTCTCGATTTATTGCTTGCTCGAACTGATATCCGCTCGAACGGTTATTGATTTGTATTCAACTAAACGTTTCCGATCAGTTGCCTACCCCCGAAGCCGATGGTGCGGTTTCGGAAGAGTCATCGTTGCCCTTACTTCGTGAGTAACGGGCGAGTCTTCCCTCGAGGATGAAGATCCCGCGAGAGACGAGCATCACCGCGACGAGGTACATCAACCCCGCGACGGTATAGAACTCGAATGGACGATAGAAGAGATTCGCTTGCTCCTGTGCGATCTTCATCAGTTCTGGTACTCCAATGATGCTCAAGATGGCAGAGTCCTTGATTGCATCGACGAACTGGTTTCCGGTCGGAGGAACGACGATGCGACCAGCCTGCGGGAGGATGATGTAACGGGTGACCTCCCATTTCTTCAAACCTAACGCTTCGCCTGCCTCACGTTGTCCTTTATCGATCGCGAGGATCCCAGAACGGAAGGTCTCTGAGAGGTATCCGCTATTGAGAAGTGCCAAGGCGATGATCCCAGACGGAATTCGAGGGATATCGATACCCACGGCGTAGACAAGACCGAAATAGATCCAGAGAATCAGGACATAGAGCGGCACGCCACGAAAGAGCTGTGTGTAAACGAAGGCGATGCCACGCAAGACCTTGAATCGTGAGAGGCGCATCAAAGCGACGATCAGTCCAAGAACGATGGCGAAGAAGATGCCAGCGACCGCCGAGAACATAGCGATTCCGAAACCTTCCAAGAGGAGCCATCGCGACTCCCAGATCGGGCCAAAGTCAAAGAAGGGTTGAGCGTTATCCACGGGCCCTCCCTTGATTGAGTCGCTTCTCAAGAAGGAAAGCAAAACCTGCGATCGAGACAGTCAACGCAATGAACGCTATTCCGACCGCTGAGTACATCTCAAATGGCGTGAAGGAGTTGAGTGAGACGTACTGCGCGACGTAGATCATGTCAGCGACGCCAATGACCGAGACAATCGTCGCACCTTTGAGGAGTCCGACATAGACATTGACCGCTTGCGGAACGATGATTCGAATCGCCTGCGGGAAGATCACCAAGAAGAAGGCTTTCGATTGAGTCAGTCCGATGGCGAGCGCAGCCTCTCGTTGACCTAGATCGATCGCATTGATACCACCGCGAAATACCTCTGCCATGTAGGCACCGCCGGTGATACCGAGTGCGATTGCACCGGCCTGAAACGCCGTGAGATTGATGGAGAACTTGAGCGAGAGCCCGTAATAGATCCAGAAAAGGAGCACGAAGAGCGGGATAGATCGCGAAACATCGACCACCCCCACGGAGATCTTTCGGATATAGCCGTACTGGCTAAGCCGACCGGTCGCGAAGATGAGTCCGAATGCGATGGCAAGTGCCATGCCGACGATGGAGATCTGGAGGGTGATGATCAATCCCTGGCGCAGTTCCGGTATTGATTGCCAGACCACGTTCCAGTTATAGATGTAACCGTCCATCGCTTCCTCAGTTATCCGAGGATCGAGCTGAGGAAGGCTCGAGCCCGTGGGTCGGTGGTGTTGCGGATCTCGTCAGGCGTTCCCGTGGTGACGATCTTGCCCTGGTCCATAAAGACGATTCGATTCGCCACTTGGAAGGCGAAGTTCATCTCGTGGGTGACGACGACCATGGTCATTCCCTCGCGTGCCAGCCTTCGCATCTCATCGAGAATGCCGCTGACGAGTTCGGGATCAAGTGCTGAAGTCACTTCGTCGAAGAGCATGACCTTTGGATTGAGCGCGAGGGCACGTGCGATAGCGACGCGCTGCTTCTGTCCACCGGAGAGTTTCTCTGGGTATTGATCGATCTTGTCACCGAGGCCAACTTGATTGAGAGCCTGCTCTGCGATCTGGCGTGCACTGGTTCGATCCTTGCCTCGCACCTTCGTCAGACCGAGCATCACATTCTCAACTGCGGTCATATGCGGGAAGACATTGAAGTGCTGGAAGACCATTCCGATCTCAGAGCGCAGCTGCGGTAGTTGGGCTTCGTACTTGCGATTGGCGAAGATGTTGAGCGCTGAGTGGAACTTCTTCCAGCTCTTTCCCTCGAAGACGATCTCGCCTTGATCAGGTGGTGCGATGAAGTTGATGCATCGAAGGAGAGTGCTCTTACCTGAACCGCTAGGGCCGATGATGCAGACCACTTCGCCCTTTGCTATCTCAAGGTTGATCTCTCTGAGTACTACATGATCACCGAACTGCTTCGTCACATTCTTAATCTGCAAGAGGGCTTCGGCCATGGTCTGCTTGATCAACTCCTTCTAGATAAGCGAGCGCCATCAAACGATGTGCAGGTTGGTGAGCCTAAGAAGCCCCCTTCGTGGAGTCAATCACTTCACGATACGAGTTTGTTCTTCATACGAACAAGGTCTGAAGCGCTTACCCTAAATAGGCTCAAACAAGAATGTGCGGAATCCGTAAATCACTTTTCGTTGACGAATACGAGAGCGTTGGGAAGTCGTGGTGGGCAGGGAGTCCCTGGCGCTGCCGTCGCTTCGAAGTGCCACCACTCATTGTCGAAGACTCGGCAGAGTCCGAATCTCCAACCATTTCGCTCGAGCCACGCGGCCCCGGCGGGATCTGCTGGATAGTTCACATCTATTGCCAAACCCATCGGATGATGCGAGATGTAAGGAGGTAAAACCCACTTCGCCGCTTCAGTCTCGGAACCATACGTCTTCAACGCTCTCTCGAAGAGGAAGCGTTGTCGCTCAAGGCTTCTAAATCCGGAGGCGATGTAGATCGAAACTCCTTCCTTCAAAGCCTCTCGTTGCGCAACGTCGAATCTCAATTTCACCTTTGGATGAAGGGTTACAGGATTGCTCTTAGCCTTAGTGATCGCGTTGGCACCAAGTGAACGCTCACTCTCAAGGCAGCCGGACTTCGTGTCGGTCGCCCGCAGTTCAAGGGTGATCCGATCAGCGCAGAAGAGGGGAGCGACATCGGTATCGATACCAAGAATCTGATTCAAAGTGAGGAAGAGCGCAATAATCCATTGCATGAGCGAATTTTCTCACGGAGAGTACGGAGAGATCTAACCCATCATCAAGGCTGGTTGATGGAGGAAGTGCTTGAATGACTTGATCAATTTTCCGGCATGTGCACCATCGATGATCCTGTGATCAGCAGTCGCCGTAATAGTGACCACTTTGCGCACTTTCACTTCTCCATCTATTGCCAGGGGTGCATCGTGAATCTCACCGATTGCCATATAGATAGGAGTGCGTGCAAAGGGAAGCGGCGCTAGGTAGGCCTCGCGCATCTCGAATCGTCCGACATTGCTGATGAAGGCTGATCCAAGGGGATGTCCTGGCTGACCGAAGAGTGACTTACCAAGACCTCCGCTCCAGAAGGAGAAGAAGCGCATCAAAGGGCGCATCAAGAAACCCGGTGTGTAGTGGGCCCAGCCAGCAGAGCGCTGATACCCCTCATCGAGACGCGCTCGAAGTCGCTCTGCACCTGAGGTTAGTTCGCTCCCAATTTGCGGAAGCGTCTTTTGGTCTGCATCTCTGACACGACATTGAGCGAGATCGGTCCCGTTCTCGATATCGACGGCGAAGCAGATGTCGACTCGAGGAAAGTTCTTCACACGACCAAAGACCACGCGGCCATTGACTTCAGGGTGAGATGCGATCGCACGAGCGAGAGCTCCTCCGACGAGATGAGTGAGAGTGAGTGAGAGGTGCTTCTTACTCTCCAAGAATTCAAGGATCGATGTGAGGTCGATCTGAATCTTTGCCTGGATTCGAGCCTCACGCGGAGCACGCCACGTTGCAAGGGCAATCTTGCGACGATGCTTGAGTGGGGCGCTCATGGTGCGGATACTCGCACAAAGCATGAATTACTGCTTGACCTACCTAACTCAGAGAGAAGTGTCAGGCCTTCTTGAACCCTGCCGGGCAGCGTCCCTTGCTCACTGAGATTTTCACCTTCTCCTTGCCTTTGACACAGGTGAACTTCTTTGATGCAGTCGTCGCCGGCTTCTTCACCGTGGGCGTTGAGGATGAGCTTACTGATGGAGTTGGGGAGGCTGAGGGTGATGGAGTCGTTGATGATTGGGAGAGTTTTACCTTGATGGTCGGACTTGAGAAAGTGAAGCCAGCGGCCCTGAGTTTGATGAGACCATCCACCTCACTTACAGATTCGGTAGAGATGATGTTCGTCCCGCCATCACTTTCGATGGAAAGTGTGGCTGAGATGGGAGCGTTACTAAAGCCATAGAGGCATCTTGCGACATCGCTTCGCATCGTGAGGTCGTAACTGCCGATGTGCTTCGTTGTGCCATCGGATGTGTAGTGAGGTGCAGCTACCTTGTATTCAAGCGTCCCAGTTGCTTTATTGAATGTTGGTGGACCATCGCTATAAACAGATGCATTCGAATTGATGACACCAACCAAGCCTTTTCCAAAAGAACATTGGTCATACTGACCACTTTGATCTTGGACGCTCTGTAGGTTCCATCGAGTGCGCATTGCAGTCGCCTTATCAGAGATCAAAGGTAGCCAGGCGTTGAAGTGCTTGATACTTCGCTCTCCTGCTTCGTTGAGGTAGGAAAGAATTGTGCGCGCCTCACCGTCTTGAATCAGGAGTTCTGATGCCGGTTTATTGGGTCGCCACTGCCGTCCATCGACACCTTGCTCATAGAGATTTCGAATCTCTGAGGTCGTGTCTTTCCACTTGCTCCATGCAATCACGGCACCGACCTTGGATGGATTACCTGAGATCGTCATCTCAAAACCATCTTGAGTTGGGAGAATCTTCGAACCTAGTTTGAAGTTTTGGATTCGGCCAACCATCCAACCCGGCACACCCCTGCTCAATCGAACTGTCATTTCGAAGTTCATCGACGTGTCGAAGGATTTGCTTAGTGCACATCTTCCCTCTGCAGCAACAAAGCATCCTCGCCCAAGTGAGAAGCTGTTGCCTGTGAGAATGCCATCCTCCACATTCATCACAACTTCTCTGTATTCGGTGGAGTTGACCATCTCTACAGGTTGCAGTGCGTAGACCATCTTGTTTCGACTTACTCGAGAGTCATTACCTGCCGCCCGACTCTCTGCTGCGCCGTTTACCCCGAGCTCTACTCCGGCAACGAGTGCGTAATCAACCGAAGTGTTTCCATCTTTGAGAGTCCAAATGGTTGCACCAGTGCCGTCGGGGATTCCTTGCTTCGAATTTCCAGAGAAACTGTGTCGGGAAGTAAGGATCTCTTTGAGTTCACCTATCAATCTGGTTCCATCTGCTTTTGTGGCACCAAATGCGACGATGCAGTCTCGATCGGTATTTGAAGTGCACTTGTCAAAGAGCGCTCGAACAAAGAGATTCAAGCCCGGCTTCAGACATTCATTGTCATCCAAGCTTTTGCAGACAGCGCTTGCAAAGTTGATATTTCCGCTACCAGCATTTTGATTCGGCTTTGCATAGATATGGGAGGGCAACCCCCAATCCTTGTTCGTGTTATCGAAGTTGACGCCGTGCCATCCATCTTCGGTTGGCATCTCGGCTCGAAATCTCTCTTCTTGGTCTGAGGTGGCGTGAGCGATAGGCAGGAGGGATGCCACAAGGAGGAGGGGGGAGAGAGCTGCGAAGAGGAGTTTGACGATGCGCGATCTCACACGGGGCCCTCCCATTTCTTCCTTACCGTTACTGGGGGCAATATTTATGCAGTAATCAGCGCCAGACAATCACCAAAAGGAGTAGAGATTGAGCGCGCCGCCTTGTAGCCAGAGTCTGGACTCAGCCGGGAGCCTGTTTTACGATTTCCCCGTGAAGAAGGCTCTCCTCGCTCTCTTGCTGATCGTGGGTATGCCCCATGCAGCGGCCAATGACACCCAACCTTCGGTGGCTATTCCCAACCCCACCACGATGACAGTGGTACCAAATTCGACGACAGTGACGGTGGTTCCAAATTCCACGACAGTGACAGTGGTGCCGAACTCGACGACGATCACACTGCCAAACGGCGCGACGGTTCCACCAGGAGCGGTTTTGATTCCGCCTCCAGGTTTGGGTGCCGCAGGCACGGTTGTAGGTAATGCAGGAAGCGCACCTGCTACGACTACTTCAGAGAAGATTGAAGTTACAGAGGACCAGATCTCAACTCTCAATCCGGAGCAACGCGCTGCGATGGAGAAGGCTCTGGAGAGTGCGAAGGCTGCAATGCCCGCAACTGAAGAGAGGCCAGCAATTCCAGCCGCCATCGCGGGCATTACTCCTCAGATGTTGAGCAGCCTGACGCCAGAGCAGTTGAAGTTGCTTGAAGAAGCCAAGAGCACTGGCACGATACCTGCGGAACTCAAGTCCTTGATCGCAAACCTTGCTGACATTCCAGGAGATGTCTATGCGAAGTTGTCAGATCAGCAAAAGGAAATCATCGAGAAGGCTCGTGCATCAGGAGTCCTGGATAAGGCCATGTTGAATGACATCCTTGATGGCTTGACCGCAGATGAGGTCAAGGCCTTTACCTCGGGTAAGTCGATTTCCACCGATGTGATCAAAAAGGCAGCGGCTAAGCGGACGATCTCTTGCACCAAGGGCAAGAAGACAGTCAGTCTGGTTGCGAAATCTTGTCCTAAGGGATTCACGCGTAGCTAAACCTCTACTCCGCAAAGCGTCAACGATAGATTCACGGAGAAGTCAGCGATTCACCCTTTCATGAGAGAGAATTGATCCGATGACGATCTCCACCTTCGCGCGGTTGCCACTCACCCTTCTTCTCATTCTGGCCCTTGCTCTTCCGCTGAGTTCATCATCGACAGAGAGTGCAGTCGCAGAGACGAAGACGGTTGAGTTCTCGCTAACGGATTCCCAATATGGATTCTGGTTACAGTCCAAGCTCTTTGGATACACCTTCAAGCCCGGTACGACTGATATCGATCAGCGATTGACATGTTCTGCATGGAATGACCCAGCATGCGCCACCGCCGATCAACTCCTGGGTGAATTGATCATGCGCCCCTGCCTTACCCCTTCGGATCGAGGCTGTATTGAGGCTGTTGAGCTCGGTTCTAACCCATCAAGTTCATCCTCTAGCAACATGGAGAAATTGAGACTTCTGGAAGAGAGCCCAAGCAATCCAATTCCAGCGAAACGTTTCAATGGCAAGAGTCCCACTGATTTCTATGACGTCCCTGCGGGCGGTGGGGTATCGGTATGGGAGAGCGAAAAGAAGGATTCCACTGGGGCACCCAAGAGATACATGGCACATGTCCTCACCCGTTACTCCTACTTCTGCGGTGACCTGAAGAGATTCACAAGTGGCTTCGAAATCGCGGGTGACCGACCATGTGCGATAGCAACTATCGAATTCAAGGGTTCGTTGATTCCAGTGACCTTGACCCCGAAGAATGGTGCGTGTTCTTTCTTCGCGCTCAAAGATCAGTGCATCGAAGCCGCCGACTATGCGGGTGATGAGAAGATGGCATTGACCTTGAGGCAAGACAAGAGCCGTACCGGATGGCTCTTTGGACGCATGGGAGATGCAGAGTTCTCGGTGACGAGTCTTGATGCTGCCTTCAATCGAGTGCGCATCGCCGGCGCGGCGCTCTTTGTGCCTCCGCTGAAGGCAGTCGTCGACAAGAGTGAGATTTCCAAGAATCCCAAACTCGAACGCTTCCTAAAGGCGCGATTCAATGGTGAGGGCGGACGAGTCACCTACCAACAGTTCCTGCAAGATCCAAAGACCATCATCGATCGCCAGATCTACGATTCGTGGGAGATCTTCGATGCCTTTGAGGAGAGCCTCAGGCCTGTTGCTACAACGGCGAGTGAAAATGGATTCAATGTCACTCCCAAGACCAACTCCATCCTCTGGAATTTCGCTTCAGCGATTTATGACGGAAGCGACCTTCATCCATGCTCGGCGGATAAGAGCAAGCTCCACGGCCTCGTCGTCACCAATGCTCCGCTCTATGCCAGCGGTCCGCCAAAGTTCCAGCAAGGCTCACTTGATTACAAGGTGGCTGGAGTACATAGAAATGAGGATGGCTCGCTCTTTCGTGGCCGCTATACATTCGTTGTGCGATCTGAGACTGCCCGCTGTTACTACGGTTTCTCGACTGCACCGATAGAAGCGAAGGTATCGGTCCTCTCGTCCAATGGGGAGAATCAAGTTGCAACGACCACGGTCAATGAACGGAATGGATTCCTAACTCTCGCAGCTTCTGGATTCACTTTCTCCGCCCCAGTCATCAAGACCAT
>JBJTGO010000050.1:0-1274 GCA_046093985.1 Actinomycetota bacterium | reverse complement strand
TCCATGGAGTAGGAGTTCGTTGCCCTCCTTCCATGGTGCGATAGCGACCGGAAGGATGATCGGTCCGCCATCATCGATGGCGACATGGGCAACGCGAGAGCGGCTTAGGATCTCAAGGAGATCCTTTCGGTCATGGCTCTCTTTATGGGGAATTCGCTTGACTGGGGTAGCGCGCTTTTCTGAGGGGTTGCCTGCCATAGGGAAGAGAGTAATCTCGCCGCATGAAAACTCTCAATAACTTCATCGGCGGCAAGTCCGTCGCATCAAAGTCATCCGAAACCTACGACCTCGTCAATCCTTCAACAGGAGAGGTCTTTGCAACCGCGCCTCAATCGAACGCTGCTGATGTCGATGCAGCGATGAAGGCTGCTGCGAACGCATTCGAAGGATGGCGAGATTCGACTCCAGGTGAGCGGCAGAAGGCGATCAACAAGATCGCAGATGCGATCGAGGAGCGAAGTGAAGAGTTGATCGCAATCGAGTCAGAGAACACCGGGAAACCGATCGCTGTTACTCGCGCAGAGGAGATGGGTCCGATGCTCGATCAGATCCGCTTCTTTGCGGGAGCGGCGCGACATCTAGAAGGACGGTCAGCAGCCGAGTATTCGAAGGGTCACACTTCTTTCATTCGCCGTGAACCGATCGGTGTCTGCGCTCAAGTAACGCCATGGAATTACCCGATGATGATGGCCGTTTGGAAGTGGGCGCCAGCGATCGCGGCCGGAAATACTGTTGTTTTGAAGCCAAGCGATACCACCCCAGTCTCCACTGTTTGGATGGCTGAGTTGATGCAGGAGTTCCTCCCAGAAGGAGTCATGAATGTCGTTGTCGGCGGTCGTGAGACCGGTCGACCCCTTGTCGATCACGAGACGCCACAGTTCGTCTCGATCACAGGTTCGGTTCGCGCAGGTATGGAGGTTGCGAATCAAGCTTCGAAGGATCTCAAACGCGTCCACCTCGAACTCGGTGGCAAGGCTCCGGTAGTGATCTTCGATGATGCTGATATCGAAGCTGCATGTGAATGGATCGCTGTTGCAGGTTACTTCAATGCGGGACAGGATTGCACTGCGGCCACACGTGTCATCGTTGAGGCAAGTGCCTATGAAGATGTGGTGACACTCCTTACCGAGCAGGCGAAGAACAACATCAAGGTCGGCATGCCAAATGAAGATGTACTGGTAGGTCCGGTCAACAACGCCAACCAACTCGCAAGGGTTCAGGGCTTCCTTGATCGCACCCCATCACATGCTCGCGTGACCACCGGTGGCAAGAAG
>JBJTGO010000049.1:0-1474 GCA_046093985.1 Actinomycetota bacterium | reverse complement strand
ACGATCACTGCGAATATGAAGAATCCGCTCGTCACCTTCGGAAAGAGTTCAGATGGCGTCTCACTGACCTACATACAAGGCACCGTCTATCCGAATCAATACGGATGCCAAGTCCCAGGAAGGGCCTTCGACCCTTCAGCGGACCCACGTGTCACATGTGCGATTCAAGATACCTACGCGCATACGGCTTCGACCGGGTTTTCAATCTACCTCACACCATATATCTATCAATTCGAGAAGTTGAAGGGCTATCCAGCTGGCGGAATCTTCGTCACAGGTCCCACTGGATCGTTGGGCCAGGTGCAATATGACCAGGATCAAGGTCAGATCACGGTGCCGATGCACGGACCTCACTATCTATTCGATCGCAAGACACTGAACAAGGGATGGATGGAAGTCTCGATCAAAGGCGAAGTGATCCGGCGCGCTTTCAACCTGGAGCCGAGCCAGGCTGGACAAGTGGCAAAGGTCGAGATCTCCTATGCCCAAGGTCAGAGTGATGTTGCAACCTATAACTCGCGCTATCTCAAGGACCTCGATGTCTTCGAGATTCTCGCCTATAACTTCGGTTTCTCGTCACCTACTTTGAGTATCAAGATGCCGCCTGCAAGGAAGGCAAGTGGTAACACTTCGGCGAGCAAGAGCAATAGCCGTGCCTCGATCACATGCACGAAAGGAAAAGTGCAGAAGGTCGTGACCGGGAAAGCGCCGAAGTGCCCGAAGGGTTACAGCATCAAGCGCTGATCAGATCTCGCGCTTTGCTTTGATGTAATTGTGAAGCGTGAGCGCGATGGTCAAGAAGATGAAAAAAGCCGCAATCCAATGGCTCGACTCCTCGAGGAGTGGAATCGAAGCGGCGTAGTAACCGAGCAGCGTGATTCCAACCCCCCATAGGAATGCTCCGATGATGTTGGCGGAGAGGAACTTGTAGTAGTTCATCCGACTCACTCCTGCAAGCGGTGGAACGATGGTGCGAATCCAAGGGTAGAAGCGAGCCAAGATGATTGCGGAGTAGCCATATTTCTCATAGAAGCGTTCCGCACGAGCGATCATCTTTCGAAGTTTCGGTCCCTGGTACTTGTCGAGATAGGGCCTGCCGAAGTGGCGACCGAGGACGAATCCCACTTGATCCCCGAGGAATGCAGCCAGGAAGATCACAGTGACCAGGATTGTGATTGATGTGTCCTCACGACTTGCCGCGATGAATCCTGCAGCGAAGAGAACCGAATCCCCTGGAAGGAAGAAGGCGATCAGGATCCCAGTCTCGATGAAGACGAAGAGGAAGAGGGTGGTGTAGATCAGGAGCGGGGTGGTCTCAATCAAGATTCCTTCGGTCCATTCAGAGATGGAGGCGAGTGGAATTGCGAGGAAAGAGAGCCAGGAAGACATCGAGTCGGCGCCGGTTAGGAGTTGAGCGCTGCCTCGAGTTGATCCGCATGCGCGTAGGTATCTTGAATCGCACATGTGACACGTG
>JBJTGO010000048.1:0-5313 GCA_046093985.1 Actinomycetota bacterium | reverse complement strand
CTTTGCCACGAGATAACCCTCGGCATCGACGGTGATGGGAAGTTGTGGCAACGGTCTCGCCGCCGGTCCAAAGATGACTTCAGCAGCTCGAGTGACATCAAAGGTTGATTGATGGCAAGGACAGAGCAGGTGCTTCGTGCTCTGTTCATAGAGCGCTACTGCGCAACCCATATGGGAACAAATCTTTGAGAAGGCGATGATGCCCTCATAAGTCCAGGAGAGACGTTCGGCATCGAGATTGAATTCCTCAGGGCGTATGCGGATGAGAAGGAGGGCGTCTTTCGCTATGTCGTTGAGGGTTCGCTTTCGTCCCGCGGGCAACTCTGGAAGCACCTGTGCGACTGCTCCCACTTCAAGATCTGCCGGACGGATAGGTCGAAGTGCGGGGTCCGTTAGCAATCTGGTCCCGCCTCGCCAGTTCGTCTCGTTGAGTTCTTCGCCTGGAAGTGGTCCTAGGTCGCCAAGGAGGAGAAGCGGGGAGAGACCGACGAGTCCCAGCGAAAGTCCCAGAGTCCGCTTGATCAAGGTACGACGACCAAGTCCTGCTGTGGCTCCCTCTTCCTTCACTGTGGCGAGGAAGGCTTCACGATCTTCATCTTTGGAGCGCTGCTCTTTACGGTAATCCACTACCTCGTGATCTGGCATCAGAGTCTTTGCCCAGTGGACTGCTCCCATACCGATGAAGAAAAGCGCAATCGCAAGTCCAAGGCCCAAGAAGAGTTGATGCGCGTTCGTCGTTCCCAGGAGAGGCAAGAAGATCAATTGGTCTTGAGGGATTCCCACATACGCAAATATGAAGAGGAGGGTGCCGACTGCTGAGGTGAGAAAGAGAATCGCAACCTGACGCTCTGCTCGCTTTGCTGCGACCGCGTCGGTATCTGCCTTGCGGTGCACATGGGTAGGAAGACCAGGATCTTGTATCGGTTGGATTGACATCTTCTATCCCCTTATCGAGCCTTCGAGGTGAGCCATACCGCCACACCAATCAAAAGACCAAGTCCCAGTGTCCAGGCAAGGAGACCTTCGGTTACAGGACCTACTCGACCAAGAGTCGCACCACCTAGCGAAGGCTCTGCTTCCACTTCTTTGATCCACTTGATGATGTCGAGTTTCTCTTCTGGGGTGATGACCTTCTCGCCAAAGACTGGCATCGCTTGTGGACCGGTGATCATTGCTTCATAGATATGTCGTGGCTCGACACCCATCACAGTGGGTGCGTACTTGCCTTGCGTGAGTGCGCCGCCCTGACCTGCCAAGTTGTGGCACATCGCGCAGTTGTTGCGAAAGAGCGTTCCACCTGATGCGGCGTTTCCATCACGTTCCCAGGCGAGTTCTTCGTTGGTTACCGCCTCTGGACCAGGAGCGAGCGAGGCGACGTAGGCTGCAAGGGCAGCAGTCTCTTGCTCGTCATAGACAGGCGCTTTCCGTGCCGCCTGCTGGCTCATATCGGCCATCGGCATGCGACCAGTTCCTACTTGGAAATCAACAGATGCACTACCTACGCCGAGCAACGAGGGAGCAGCGCCACCGCCTTCGGCATTGAGGCCATGGCAAGAGGAGCAACCGCGAGCGAATATCTCGCGACCTTCCGATATGAGCGTGCTCTTATCAGCAGTGATGACGGCCGGCTGGGCTGTGATCGCATTCGCGGCGGCGTTGGCGGCAGTGAAGATTCCAGCGGCTGCAAAGAGTCCGAGAATCAGCAGGACGGGACGAGCGAATCTATGGTTTCGCCATCGTGAAAGCCGTGCCACTAGATCTCCTTCATTCTCTCTTGCACTCTCTTCATAACTCTTGGCAACTACTTGATGAGGTAAATCGCTGAAAAGAGAGCGATCCACACGACGTCGACGAAGTGCCAGTAGTACGAGACGACGATTGCGGTCGTCGCTTGACGATGCCCGAACCTGCCGGCACGAAATGTTCGGATCATCACGATAAGGAAAGCGATAAGGCCACCTGTGACATGGAGACCATGGAAACCGGTGGTCATGTAGAAGACTGAACCGTAAGGCGTGGATGAAAGGGAAACTCCCTCTGATACGAGCTTCGCATACTCATATACCTGCCCGCCGATGAAGACCGCACCCATGAGGAAGGTGAGCGCGAACCATTCACGCATTCCCCACTTACTCCATTGCATCATGGTTCCGGATCGACGAGGTTGGAATCTCTCGGCTGCGAAGACACCGAACTGACAAGTCACTGAGGAAAGCACCAAGATCGTGGTGTTGACCGCGGCAAAGGGAATGTCGAGATATGCGGTCGACTCTGCCCAGATCTCGGGGCCCTGCACCGCTCTGGTCGTGAAGTACATTGCAAAGAGCGCGGCAAAGAACATCAACTCGCTGGAGAGCCAAATGATGGTGCCGACTGCGACGATATTGGGGCGATTGACCTTCACGCCGGGAGTGGCAACAGCCTGGGACATGGGGTCGATTATTCCCCATTGCCTCGGTTTAGATGTTCTAAGACCGCTCAAATCGTCACGAAAAGAGGGTGGCGCTCGCCACTTTTTGGCGGGATCGATTCTCGTAGATGGGGCTGATCAACCTTGAAGACTAGAATCCGCCACATGGCTTCGGAGGCAAGATCGGTCGCAGAGATTGAATACCAGACACCAGCGAAGAAGCTGCGCTTTGCGGTCTATTCGGATGATGCAACGGTACGAGATGCCATCTCGAAGGCGCTGGGAAAGCGCGTCTCCGCAGAGCATCCAGAGCATGAGATCTTGAACTTCGCCACCGGTGTCGCGCTCAAGGATTTTGCACGAGGCAAGAAAGGCGCAGACCTTTACATCCTTGATGGCGAGGCTGTACCTGAGGGCGGGATGGGAATCGCCCGACAACTCAAAGACGAAATCTTCAATTGCCCCCCTACGATGGTCATCACGGGCAGAGCACAGGATGCGTGGCTCGCGGGATGGTCAGGAGCGGATGCGGTCGTGACCCATCCGATCGATCCCTTCACTCTGGCGAAGAGCGTCGCTCAAGTTCTCCGATAGTCGAAATCGTAACGAGGCCGCACTTGCAGTTGGCATAGCCCATGGACCCATCGCTTCATCAATCCAGAGCAGCTCAACCTCTTCGCTGAGGATTCGAGCCAACTTCTCACTCTCTTCGTAATTACCTGAAGGAAGGATTGTCGAATCTGCTTCGACAACTTCTCCTATGGATCGAAGGCTCTCAATCAGGTCGATCGAGGTGAGGTCACCTCTCTCATCAGTGAGCGCGAGCGAAGCGGCAAGTTTTCCGTGGCGGATGAGAAGCAATTCCGAATCCTTCTTGATGACCAACTCCTTGACGCGAGCAAGTGAACGGATCTGTTGCCCACGACCGACACCTCGGGCGAAGGCTGAGAGTCTCTGGCGAACTGCTAAGGCATCCTCGAAACGCTCTGCAGAAGCGAGATCTGACATTCGGCGACGGAGTTCACTCTCCAGCGGTGAGGCATCACCATGGAGGAGCTCCTTTACCTGGAGGGCCACGGTTTCGTAGGAATCAGTCGATTGTGCGCCAACGCAGGGAGCGTCGCACTTTTTCATCTCAAAGAGCGCACAGGGTGAAGCGAGTTTGATCGACTTCGACGTGATCGAGATCGTGCATTGGCGAAGCATCGAGATCTCATAGATCGCAGCCTTGGCATCTTCGGCTTCTTCAACGCCGCTAAAGGGACCAGCCCAGCCGGACTCGTCGGAGAGTGAGTGATAGCCACGTGTCGTCACGAGTCGAGGGAAGTTCTCATCACTGAGGCGAAGCCATACCTTCTTCTCGGGAAACTTCGAACGGCGGTTATAGCGAGGTTTGAGGTTCTTGATGAGTCGGATCTCGCGGATCTCTGCTTCGGTGACGGTAGGAGTCACGATGGTTTCGATTCGCTCTGCGATTGCGATCATCTCAAGGACTCGACTTCGTGCTTCTGAGTTCGAGAAGTAAGAGCGGACTCGGGATGCGATGTTCTTAGAGACGCCGACATAGAGCGCCTCATCGTCTGGACCACGGAATATGTAAAGACCGGGAGATTTCGGAAGACCCTGTAGTAGGTGGCGCTTTGCTTGTTGAGCCGGCGTGAGCCGTTGAGAGAAGTCGATCAGATCCTCGACCGTCGTTACACCGAAGGAGCCGAGGCGCTCGAAAAGTCCGTGGAGGACATCGACGGTTGCTTTCGCATCGTCGAGCGCTCGGTGGTTCGGGGTGATCTCCGCACCGAAATATGGAGCAAGAGTTGAAAGATTGTTGTTCGGTACTTCGTCTCGAGTTAGGACACGTCTTGCGATCTTTGCCGTGTCGAGAACTCGGTATTTGGGCCAGACTCGTCTCGAGCGGATCGTCGCTGCTCTCAGGAACGAGACATCAAAGGGTGCATTGTGTGCGACCAAAAACGTTGAAGATTCTGAACCGACGAACTCGAAGAAGGAGGGGAGTACCTCATCGATCTTTGGCGCTTCACAGACCATTGCATCGGTGATGCCGGTGAGCACCGTTATGAATGGCGGAATCTCACTTCCTGGATTGACGAGAGTTTGGAACTCGCCGACGACAATGCCACCGCGAACTTTCACCGCACCGATCTCAGTGATCTCAGCCGAGTCGGGCGACCCGCCTGTGGTCTCCAGATCGACAACGACGAAGGTGGCGTCTTTGAGGTCGACACCCAATTCATCGATTGCGATTTGATGACCGTTCGAGCTCTCCATAGGTGGGAAAGTACTCGTCGCTGGGGACAGTGAGATAGCGGTGACGATAGATTCCGCGTCATGGGAACTGAGGGTGCTCCGCAAGGTTGGCTCGAGGACTACAAGGTCGAAGGCTCTGGTCGGAACAAGAGCACCGGGATCATCTTCGTTCATGGGTTCACCGGTTCCCCCGCATCGATGCGCCCCTGGGCGCACTATTTCGAAGAGCGTGGATTCACGGTTCGAGTTCCTCGGATCCCTGGCCATGGCACGAAGTGGCAGGATCTCAATGAAGTGAGTTGGCAAGAGTGGCCCGCGAAAGTGGAGCGAGAGATTGCGCCATTGATCGCTTGGTGCGATCGGATCTTCATCTTTGGTCTCTCTATGGGTGGCGCCAACACTCTTCATGTTGCTGCATCACTTGCCTCCCGCGTTGGGGGAGATAAGTTGGCGGGAATTGTCCTCGTCAATCCGATGATTCACATACCCGGGCTTCGCATCAAGTTCGGCCCCCTGATTGCACGCCTCACAAAAGGACTTCCGTCGGTAGGCGATGACATCAAGAAGCCTGGTGTCGATGAATATGGCTATGACGTCCTACCACCGAAAGGAGTGCTCCAACTCAATAAGTTCTTGAA
>JBJTGO010000047.1:0-1390 GCA_046093985.1 Actinomycetota bacterium | reverse complement strand
GCGCCCTCCTATATCGAAGCGCTCAAGGCGCTCAAGCGTGGCGAGATCATCGGAGTCTTCCCTGAAGCGACCATCTCACGAACCTTCGAATTGAAGGAGATGAAGAGCGGCGTAGTTCGCCTCGCAATGGACTCTGGCACTCCTGTCATTCCAACCATCATCTGGGGCAGCCAACGCATTTGGACCAAGCGACAGAAGCGGAATTTCAAACGCAACAACTTCCCCATCACTGTTGCGATAGGTACGCCCTATGAGATCGCCTCTGATGCAGATATCGAAGTCGAGATGGCGAAATTGCGTCAGAAGATGAGCGAGCTCCTCACCCTTGCGCAATCGAACTATCCAGATATCCCCAATGGTGAACCTTGGGCACCAGTTCGACTTGGCGGTACCGCCCCGACCGCGAAGGAACTCGAAGCAATCATTGAAGAAGAGAAGCGCCAAGCAGAGACTCGTAAGAAGAAGTGATCCAAGAGAGATAAACTCCCGACATGGCCGACGCTGAGAAGACGTTATCCCGCGCTGAAAAACGCGCCGCGAAGAAGGCTGCACGAGCGGCTCGAGGACCTCGCTTCAAGGTCATACGAGATGCCTATGCCGTCACGAAGAAGGAGAAGCCGTACATCGCAGCGCTCCTTGCGATGATCTTCTTCGCCGTCCTTGCAGTCGGCGTCATGATCGGAGCCTTCCTTGGACGTCCTGGGTATGCCGCATTTCTCACCACACCTCTTGCATTCCTGATCTCGTTCATCGTCTTCACGCGAGCTGCCACCTCAGCGGCTTACTCGACTATCGAGGGACAACCTGGCGCTGCAGCAAGCGTTCTGATGTCGATTCGAAAGGGATGGACGATCGATACCGCCGTCAATGTCAATCGAAATCAAGACATGGTCCATCGCGCCGTTGGCAAGGCTGGAATCGTCTTGGTCGGTGAGGGACGAGAAGGAGTGAAGATCCTTCTCAATGACGAGCGGAAACGAATGGAACGCGTCGCTCCTGGTGTTCCGGTCAACACGTTGGTCTGCGGTGAGGTGGAAGGTCAAGTTTCGGTACGTAAGTTGCAGCGACAGATGAAGAAGTTTCCAAAGAAGCTCTCCACCACTCAAGTCAGAGAGTTGCGGGCACGCATCAAGTCGGTCGGTGGCATGAACATCCCGCTACCCAAGGGACCGATGCCAAAGAACATCAAGATTCCGAAGCGCCCCTAATTCCTTCCCTTCTAACGAATCGCTCTTCGAAAGACAGCGCTCGAGACGACTCGGTCATGAAGTCCCCGTCCCTCTGAATCGAAGACGACAGCCGGAATGACGAGAAGTATCAGAAGTGTCCTGAGGATCACCTTCGGAAGCGAGAGAGCGAACCCGTTCGGATAACTCCTCACCGAAAGCCC
>JBJTGO010000046.1:0-3455 GCA_046093985.1 Actinomycetota bacterium | reverse complement strand
AAGTAGGTCTACTTCAAGGATCAGGACGATCTAGCTCTCTCGAACGTTGAGACTTCCTACTAATCTCACCGTGAGGAAGATTCACTTCCTCAATTCGTTACGGTCAGGCGCGGAGGCCCTTCTGGCTCTTGATGCGCATACCCTCTTTGACCCAGGTCATGCATGCGCGCGTGTTTGGAACATCATCAACGACAACGAGACAGTCGAAACAGACTCCCATGCCACAGAAGATCCCGCGAGGTTCTCCCTCGATCGTTGTGCGCATTGCGACATGACCATCGACCATCATCACCGCAGCGACGCTCTCACCTTCGAACGCATTGACCTTCTTGTCATCGATGAAGATCGACACTTCTTTGCCGCGCGTGACGAGCTCATCATCGATGCGACAAGAATGTGATCGATCTGCTTTCGATGATGCGTCCATGAGTCGAGTCTGCCGAGTTGAGATAGGATTTTCAACATGACTTCTCAACTCTTCTCACCTTTGAAAATCCGTGGCGTGGAATTCAAGAATAGAGTCTGGGTGAGTCCCATGTGTCAGTACTCAGCCGATGATGGTGTAGTCGGCACCTGGCATATCGTCCACCTTGGATCCTTCGCAACCGGTGGTGTCGCAATGATCATGGTCGAAGCGACTGCTGTGATGCCCAATGGCAGGATCTCGATCGGATGTTCCGGTATCTGGAGCGACAAGCACGCTGAAGCATTCAAACCAGCGATCGACTTCGTGCATAGTCAAGGTTCCTTGATCGGAATCCAATTGGCTCACGCTGGTCGCAAAGGTTCGACGATGAAGCCCTGGGATGACCATGAGATCGCAGCCTCTTCTGAGGGCGGTTGGGAGACGATTGGACCAAGCGCACTTGCCTACAAGGATTTCCCGATACCTCACGCGATGACCGTCGCTGAGATCGAGTCCGCGACGCAATCCTTCGTCGATGCAGCAGTGCGATCCGAGCGCGCCGGTTTCGACCTAGTCGAGATCCATGCCGCTCATGGCTACCTCTTCCATCAATTCCTCTCCCCGCTGAGCAATCTCCGTGAGGATCAATATGGAGGCTCCTTCGAGAATCGCACTCGCTTCCTCGTCGATACTGCAAAGGCAGTTCGCGCCGCCCTTGATGAGAACACTCCCCTCTTCGTTCGAATCTCTGCCACCGATTGGATGGAGGGTGGATGGGATGTCCCAGAAGCAGTCGAACTCTGCAAGATCTTGAAGTCGGTGGGCGTCGATCTCATTGATGTCTCATCAGGTGGCCTGGTCCACAACTCCAAGATCACAACCGGACCGGGGTATCAGGTCCACTTCGCCGAAGCAATCAAGAACGGGGCAGAGATACTGACCGCTGCAGTCGGGCAGATCACTGAGGCACATCAAGCCGAGGAGATCGTCGCTTCGCATCGATCTGATGCCGTGATGATCGGTCGCGAGATGTTGCGCAATCCGCGCTGGGCTATTGCTGCTGCCGAAGAGCTGGGCGAGAAGATCCCTTGGTCGCTCCAACTGGAGCGATCACGCAGGATCGGTGCCCGTAAGTCACCGCAGTAGAACTCTCATTTCATTAGTTTCGCCAGGGAAGCACTTCTAGAAACGAGAGAGTGCAAAGGGCGAGATATCTCGCTCCGTCTTTCCGGTAAGGACCAACTCAGAGAGTAAGCGCCCCATCAAGGGCGAGGCAGTGAATCCCATGTAGGGATACATACCAACGTAAATGCCCGGCATCGAAGCGATCTCGTCGATGATCGGATTGTGATCCGGAGTGCCATTACCGACACCGATCCAGGTACGGATGACTCGAATATCGGCGATCTTCGGAACGACTTTGAGCGCGACTCGAATGTTTCGTCGCAACGAGTCTGGATTGAGGATTGGATCACCCTCTTTGTTGTAACGCGCTGGCCATCCACCGCCAATGAGGAGCGATCCCGAACTTGCCTGCTTGAAAGTGAGTTTCTCGCTCGTGAAATAGACCAGGTGATGTACGAACTTCTCTACCTGCTCTGTCACAGAGACCTGTACCGGAGCGTCATCGATCGGAATATCAACGCCGATCCCCCGGCCAAGAGCCGGTATCCCAGCATTGGCACAGATGACGACCTTCTCTGCCATGAAATGACCATCATTGGTTTCGAGTCGATACCTCGAACCATCTCGGACGATGGCGGAGACTTTCCTTCGAGTGAAGACCTTTGCGCCATGGCCCTTCGCAGCTTCCGCGAAAGCAGGAGCTAGCAGAAGTGGGTTCGCCTTTCCTTCGATCGGACTGATGGAACCGCCAACCATCTTTGAGGAGATGTACGGCGCTAATGCATGAAGTTCGTTAGCGCTTAGCATCCGTGAAGCAATGCCGATCGAATTCTCTAGCTCGACTTTCTTCTCAAGATGACGCATATTCTGATCGTTCTCAGCGATCATCAAACCGCCATTGGATGAGACTTCGAGATCCACACCAAGTTCTGTCGAAAGCGTCTTCCAGATCTTGAGTGAATCAGCGAGGATGCCAAGTCCATGCAGGAAAGTCTTCGCCCATTCGATTCCCAATTCCTCAAAGGGTTCGTATTGGATCTGACCGTGAAGGCTTCCTGCATTTCTACCTGAGGCTTGGGTATTGAGATCGAACTCCTCCAGGAGTGCGACATTCGCACCGCTCTTGGACAATTGATAGAGGGTCGATGTACCGATTGCTCCACCGCCGATGATGACGATATCGAATGATTCCTTCATCTCAGGCACGCGACTATGATAACCAAATCTCAATGCGGCGATGAAAGGACCATCACATGGCTGAGGAGTTTCGCGGCAGTTACGGAGTACTTGTCACTCCCTTCACTGAAGGTGGAAAGTCTGTCGATGTAGAAGCGCTCAAGCGTCTTCTCGATTGGCAGGTTGCAAGCGACTCTCCTGGTGTGATCATGCTCGGTACGACTGGCGAATTTCTCACCATCTCCGATGACGAGCGACGATTGATTGTCGAGACGACAGTCAAACACATGGCAGGTCGCGCGAAAGTACTCGTCGGCACGATGAATGCATACACGCCGAATGCCGTTCGCTATTCGGCGGAAGCGCAAGAGCTCGGTGCAGATGGTTTGATGATCTTGCCACCGTACTACTACACACCCACTCACGATGAGATCCATGGCTACTACAAGGCGATCTGCTCCAAAGTCTCGATTCCGATCATGGTCTACAACAATCCATTCACGTCCAGAGTGGATATGCCAGCCTCACTGATCGCCAAACTCTCACGCGACTTCGAACAGATCCGTTACATCAAGGAGGCGAGCAAAGATGTCGCTCGGGTCAAGGATGTGATCGACGAGTCCGAGGGTCGAGTCAAAGTCTTCGCCGGAGAGCGCGTCGTCGAGTCCTACATGCTCGGCGCTACTGGTTACGTGAACCCTTATGCCAACTACATCCCTGAAGCTTCGACTCTCATTTGCGAGTTACT
>JBJTGO010000045.1:0-2874 GCA_046093985.1 Actinomycetota bacterium | reverse complement strand
ATCTCCTCGTAGAGTCGGATCGACATGGTGTAGCGAACATCGATAGTGAGTACATCAGCCCAACTTCGCGTGATCTCATAGAGCGGATTGGTGATCGTGATTCCCTCGTCGTAGATCACGACTTTCGGGCGAACGAAGATCAGGTATGCGATGGTCAGGAGCAATCCAGACCAGAGCGCGGTGGTGACGCCACTTGCGAAAGAGAAGTAGCGGAAACTTTGGTAGGTGTAGATCGCAGATCCCACCGCAGCGAGGGTGAAGAACATGTAGCCACTTCGCGGGCGGAAGAGTTCGGGATCGGTCATGGTGCGATCCTCTCACGAGGCGTGATGGTGACTATTGAGTCGACAGGGGGAGTGACGCGATGAGCGAGCCGATTCTCAAGGTACGCGACTTCACTGTCGAGTTCTGGGTGGAGGGGGTTTGGTATCCCGCCGCTGTGAAGATGAACTTCGATGTCCGCCCCGGTCAGGTCCTTGCCATCGTCGGCGAGTCAGGTTCTGGAAAGTCGACCACAGCAATGGGTCTGATGAGCCTTCTCGCCCCCAATGCCAGGATGTCCGGCAGCGTCTCGGTCAAAGGAACCGAAATGGTCGGCGCTAAGAAGAACCTCCTTCGCAACTATCGCGGTAAAGAGGTCGCCTACATCTTCCAGGAGCCGATGACAGCGCTCAATCCGGTCTACACCATCGGTTTCCAGATCGTCGAGACTCTGCGCACCCACTTTGATCTCACTCCCAAGGCGGCGAAAGAGCGAGCGATTGAATTGATCAGCATGGTAGAGATCCCGGATCCAGCGAAGTCCTTCGACAAGTACCCACATCAACTCTCAGGCGGACAGCGCCAACGCGCCATGATCGCGCAATCCCTTGCTTGTGATCCAGGTCTTCTCGTCGCAGATGAGCCGACAACCGCTCTCGATGTGACGATTCAGGCCGAGATTCTTGACCTGATGCGAGGACTTCGCACCCGTCTCAATTCCGCGATCCTCTTGATCACCCACGATATGGGTGTTGTCGCTGATATGGCTGACGAGATCTTGGTGATGAAAGATGGTCTCACCGTCGAACACGGTACCGCCGACCAGATCTTCAACCGCCCATCACATCCATATACCAAGGAACTTCTCGCGGCAGTGCCGAAACTCGGATCGAGCAAGAAGCGCGTACTCGCCCCGGAGAAGGCGAAGGCCGCACCTGTTCTCAAGATGGAGAACGTCACCATCGAGTATCCAAAGCGTGGCCGCATCCCAGCTTTCACTGCCGTGAAGGAGTTCTCACTTGAGATCTATCCTGGTGAGATCGTCGGTCTCGTCGGTGAGTCAGGTTCGGGTAAGACCACAGTCGGTCGTGCTGCGATCGGACTCCTTCCTATCAAGGAAGGTCGTCTTGAGATCGTCGGCCGCGATATCTCCACCGCGAGCCAGAAGGAACTCTTCTCGATCCGCCGTCATACCGGAATCGTCTTCCAAGATCCAGCTAGCTCACTCAACCCACGCCTTCCCATTGGCGAGAGCATCGGCGAGCCGATCTTCCTTGCGGGCCTTGCAAAGGGCGATGAATTGAACAAGAAGGTCGAAGATCTCCTGGAACAGGTCGAACTTCCTCGCTCCTACAGGAACCGATTCCCACACGAGCTCTCAGGCGGTCAGCGCCAGCGCGTCGGTATCGCTCGAGCGCTCGCTCTCACACCTGACTTGTTGATCGCAGATGAGCCGACCTCAGCACTTGATGTATCAGTCCAGGCCCGCTTCTTGGACCTCTTGCTAGAACTTCAAGAGCGACTCAACTTCGCGTGCCTTTTCATCAGTCATGACCTTGCTGTCGTCGACATCCTCTCGCACCGTATTGCGGTGATGCAGGAGGGACGTCTCGTCGAGGTTGGCGATCGCGATCAGATCCTCAAGGATGCGAAGGATCCCTACACGCGGCGTTTGATCGCAGCAGTGCCAGTTCCGAATCCAGAAGAGCAGAGGATTCGTCGCGAGGCGCGCCTTGCGGCAAAGAGCTAACTAGCCCTTCACCAGATCCGAACCCGCTTCTCAGGCTCCATGAAGAGCGCGTCACCCTCTGTGACATCGAAGGCGCGATAGAACTCATCGATGTTGCGGACGATCTGGTTGCATCGAAACTCAGCCGGAGAGTGAGGATCGGTGGCGAGTCGGATTCGCATCGTCTCTGGTCGCAACTTCGCTCGCCAGATCTGCGCGTAGCCGAAGAAGAATCTCTGTAATCCCGTAAGGCCATCGATCACCGGTGGCTCTTTCCCTTCAAGAGCAATCCGGTAGGCCTTGTAGGCGATTGTCGCGCCGCCGAGATCCCCGATGTTCTCACCGATAGTGAGCGAACCGTTGACCTTGCTCTCTGGAGTCTCCTCTGGGGCAAGAGCGTCATATTGCGCGATCAGGGATGAGGTGCGCTTTTCGAATTCGCGACGATCATCATCGCTCCACCAATTGACTAGTCGACCATCGCCGTCGTAGCGAGAGCCTTGGTCATCGAAACCATGTCCGATCTCATGACCGATCACAGCACCGATGCCGCCGAAGTTGACTGCATCATCTGCCTCAAGGTCGAAGAAAGGTGGTTGCAAGATCGCAGCCGGGAAGACGATCTCGTTCATCCCCGGGTTGTAATAGGCGTTGACCGTCTGTGGCGTCATAAACCACTCACTCTTGTCGACCGGTGCGCCGATCTTCGCGTATTCGATCGCACTTTCGAAGGCATGGATCCGTTCGAGATTGCCGAAGAGATCACCACGGCGGATCTCAAGATCGCTGTAATCACGCCACTTATCGGGATAGCCGATCTTCGGAGTGAACTTGGAGAGCTTCTCCAGCGCCTTCTTCTGGGTTTCCGCTCCCATCCACTCGAG
>JBJTGO010000044.1:0-1576 GCA_046093985.1 Actinomycetota bacterium | reverse complement strand
GTCGTGCACGAGTTGTGGCGCATGCGTCAACGAGTGTCCAGTCGATATTGAGCATATCGACCACATCGTCAATATGCGACGCTTCAAAGTCCAGGTCGAGTCAGAGTTTCCGACCGAACTTGGCGGCACCTTCCGAAATCTTGAGAAGACAGGAAACCCTTGGGGCGCCAATCGACAAGACCGAGATGCTTGGATCGCAGAGTGTGACTTCCCGATCCAAAAGATCGAAGGCGAGATCCCGGAGGATGTCGAGTATCTCTTCTGGGTCGGATGCGCTGGTGCATTCGAGGAGCGCGGAAAGAAGACAACGAAAGCTGTAGCAGAGCTACTTCATATGGCAGGAGTGACCTTCGGCGTTCTAGGTAAACGCGAGACTTGCACCGGGGATCCTGCTCGTCGCGCTGGAAACGAATTCCTCTATCAAATCCTCTCGCGTGAGAATATCGAGACTCTGGGTGAAGTCTTCGCGCATCGCGGCGTGAAGAAAGTGGTCGTCACCTGCCCTCATTGCTTCACCACGATCGGTCGGGATTACCGACAGAGTGGTTACGAATTTGAGATGGTCCATCACACTCAACTTCTCACTCAACTCGTTCGCGAAGGTCGTTTGAAGCCAGTCGCGCGCGCGAGTGGAAAAGAGAAGAAACTGACCTATCACGATCCTTGCTATCTCGGCCGTCACAATCAGATCTACGAACCACCCCGTGAACTTCTTGCATCCACCGGTGCCGATCTCGTGGAGATGCCGCGCAATAAGGAGAGGTCCTTCTGCTGTGGCGCCGGTGGCGGGCGAATGTGGATGGAAGAGAAACTTGGTTCGCGGATCAATCTCAACCGAGTCGAAGAAGCGATCGATACGGGAGCCGAAGAGATCGCGGTTGGTTGTCCTTTCTGTCGCGTTATGGTCTCGGATGGGGTCACCGCCAAAGGAGCCGAAGTTGAAGTCCTTGATGTGGCGCAGGCGCTTCTCCGCTCTGTAAAGCCATAAAAACCGCTTCGAAATCACCCCTAGGATTCAACTACCTCCCAGGAATCTCCCAGATTCACTGGAGATGCTCGCCTCCAAGCAGCTTCACAGAACCGATTGGAGTGGTCCATGGATACCGCAACAGACCAGAGAGTCCTTGTGGTCGAGGATGAGAAGAACATCCGAGAGATGATCCAATTCAAACTCAAGGACAAAGGATTCGACGTCACCACTGCCGCAAGTGGCGCAGAGGCGCTCCTCAAGGCAGAAGAGTTCAAACCACATGCGTTGATCCTTGATGTGATGCTTCCAGATGTCGATGGATTCGAAGTCTGTCGCCAACTTCGGGCAGAGGGTCAAGATGTCGGAGTCCTCTTCCTCACTGCGAAGGACACAACCGATGACAAGATCCGAGGGCTAACGCTCGGTGGCGATGATTACATGACCAAGCCATTTAGCCTTGAAGAACTCGTTGCACGCCTTCGTGCTCTCCTTCGTCTCACCGGTGTCACCGAGAACAAGGTCAATGACGAATTGGTGCGTTTCGCAGACCTACAACTCGATGAGGCGACTCATGAAGTCCGTCGCGCAGGTCATCTCATCGATCTC
>JBJTGO010000043.1:0-4657 GCA_046093985.1 Actinomycetota bacterium | reverse complement strand
AAGGATCTCACCGTCAAGACGGTTTGGAACGATGCGATCAAGTACAAGGGATTTCATTACGGAGCTTCATATCTCGAGCACCTCAAGTTCTTCAAGGCGATGAGTGAGGGGAAACAACCCGACATCACTCTCGAAGAGGGGATGCGTAGCGTCGCTGTCGGTATCGCTGCGCACCGAAGTATCGATGAGGGTCGCATCGTCGAGATGAGCGAGATCTTGCCGGCGAAGTATCAGCAGAGCGCAATGCCAGTTGGGGGCAGATCATGAGCAAAGTCGCTCTGATTCCGGTTGCGCGTCCGACATTCGATATACCGACTGCGAAACGATTCTTTGACGAAGCTAAGGAGCTTCTCACCTCTTTGGGCGCGGATCTCGTCACTTCAAGTGGGCTTGTGATGACCCCTGAGGAGACCGAAGCGGTTGCGGTCCTTGATATCGATCAGCCAAAGATCATCTACCTGAACGCGTCATTTGCTGATGCATCACCGGCGATCAAGCTCTTGGGCACGAAGCATGGTGATGTCCTACTCTGGTCGGTTCGAGAATTCGGTGAAGTAGGTGAGCGCCTTCATCTCAACTCGATGTGCGGCTCCAACCTGGCCGCTCATGCACTTCGCACTGTCGGGAAGGGCATCACACATCTTCATGGAAACCCGGATGAAGAGAGCGTGAAGGAATTGCTGACCAAGTTCCTTAGCGATGAGAGTCCAGATGTCGGTCAACCTTCATTGATCAGTGGTGAGAGCGCAAAGAAATCTGAAAAGTCGAAGATCGAAGCATCGCTTGATTCCCTCAAGGGATCTCGAATCGGAGCGATCGGTGACGCCCCCAATGGTTTCACTCCCTGTCAGTACGACGCGGATCTCTTGGAGCGATACTTCGGAATCGAGGTTCGTACTCGCACTATTCCTGATCTCTTCGACGCGGTCTCACAGGTTTCGAGTGAAGATGCTGAAAAGGAGTACCAGAGCGCTCTTGCAGCACAACCGTCGCTAGCGAAAGTGCCTGCTTCCGAAGCGCGAACCAATGCGAGTGTGCGAGAGGTCTTGAGCGATTGGATCGAAGAGAATGATCTCGATGCGATTGCGATGCGTTGCTGGCCGGAGTTTCCAACTGAACTCGGTGCCTGTCCCTGTGGCGCCATGGGAAGGACTGCAACCTCTGGAACTCCTGCAGCATGTGAGCGAGATGTATATGGCGCAGCGACGATGTTGATCCTGGAAGCACTTGGTTCAGGGACCAACTATCTCGTCGACACTGTCGATTTAGTGGAGGAGGAAGGTTTGATCCGTATCTGGCACTGCGGCTCTGCCTCCACGAAACTCGCAGCGGATCCGAAGGAAGCGACGCAATGGATCCACTGCAACCGCAAACTAGGTGTGGCCGGTAACTTCGCATTGAAGCCCGGTCCAGTTGTTCTGGTCCGACTCGATTCCGATTCGGATCCGGCCAACACAAGCAAACTCCGATTAGTCATGACTAGTGGTGAATCGCTGGCTACTCCTAATCGGTTTCAAGGCAATACGGCAACGGTCAGAACGAGCGCTCCGGCTCGCCAGTTGATCAATGGATTGGTCCGCAATGGCTATCCACATCACACTGTCGTCTCGTGGCGTGACATCCGACCGGAAGTACGAACGTTGGCGGAGCACCTCGGTATTCCGTTGATGGAGTGGTAATCAAGGCGATTCACCACGAATCCTTACCCAAGGACCCTCATAAAGGAGAAAGCATGAAAGCAACAAAGAGTGCGAAAGCATTCAAGCTGTTCATTGCGGCTGCATTCGCACTGACAGCAACTCTCGTGCCTTTGACTTCGAGCCAGGCTGCTGGCGAGGTCAAGAATCAGGCATGTAAGAACGAAGGTGAGACCACCGGAACCTTCTCCTCATCACTCGTTTGCGTGAAGAACTCACAGGGACGTTTGGTTTGGCAGACGGTGAAGCTTGGCGCTACCAAGCTCCCACCAGTTCCTGCGCTGAGCGCACCTGATGGTGAGATCGATTTCTATCACTGGCGCGCCGAGGATCGCACTGTCTTCGCAAGCATCATCGCGAAGTTCGAAGCGGCGAATCCTGGCACCAAAATCAACCAGGTGATCTCAACTTCTGCAGATCATGAGGCGACCTCGCTTCAGAAAATTCGTGACAACCGTAAGGCTGGCTTGATCGTCACACTTCGTGGTGCGCACTTCAACAATGCGGTTGCTGGTAACTTGCTCGAGGATCTCTCGAACCAACAGTTCACCAAGCGAAATGTCATCGCGAGCATGATGGGTGCAGGTCAAGTCAAGGGTGCTCAACTTGGAATCCCTTACCACTCACTCTTCAACAACCCGATCTACAACATCGATATCTTCAAGAAGGAAGGCTGGAAGCTTCCAAAGACCTTCGATGAGTGGCTCGGATACTGTCGCGCTGCAAAGGCGAAGAACTATGTTCCGATGGCATGGATGGGTGGCTTCCGACCACAGGCAGGTCAGATCTTCAACTCTGCCTTGATGAGCATCGGAACATCTGCAGATGACATCGCAACGAAAGTAACCGCTATCGACACTGGAAAGGCTGAGATCACCGAGGCGTGGTTCAAGACGATGGCAGGTAAGTATGCGCAGCTGCGCGATGCTGGTTGCTTCCCACCAGATCCAAAGGGTGTGACTGAGGCCGCTGGAAATGCGCTCTTCGCAACAGGAAAGGCTCCTATTCTTCCAACAGGATCCTTCTCTATGGGTGGAATCAAGACTCTCAACCCTGCGATGAAGAACAACATGGGTATCACTGGTTTCAACTGGACCAATGATCGAAATGCCAAGTTCACCGGCATCACAAACAACACCTTCATCCTCGGCGTCAATAAGACTGCGGGAGCGACGGAGCGACGCATTGCACGTGCGTTCATCTCCTATCTCCTCACCGGTCCTATTGCCCAGGAGTATGCGAACGGAACCACTCAGCACGTGACTGTCCTTGATGTCGCTTACACAGATGATGATCTGCGTAACACCTCAAGCATCATGTCTGAGCGTCTCCTCCTCGCTCCTCGCTTCCTCTTCCTCAATCTCACGGTGCGCAACCTTGTAGAGGACGTTCTCATCGACATCGTCGGTGGAAACACAGTCGACAAGGCCATCGAAGATGGTGCGAAGCTAATCAAGCAGAGGTTCTAGTCGAACCATGACGCATGTCGATACCGGTGCCCGAAAGGGCACCGGTACTCGATCACCGAAGTCGGTGCAATCGAGTACCAGGCTGAAGCGCATACACGATCGCAGGTTTGCCTTGATGATCCTGCCTGCCCTACTTATCTATGCGATCTTCTACCTCTATCCCACACTCAGCAATCTTCGTTATGCCTTCACCGAGTGGGATGGACTTCTGGAGCCCCGATTCATCGGTTTGGAGAACTTCGCGAGGACGGTCACCAATGACGACATCTTCCGCAAGGTCCTTGGTAACAACATTGAGTTCTCCTTCTTAGTCATCGTTTTTCAGACTGCCTTCTCGCTGCTCTTTGCCATATTCCTTCTAAAGAACACTCGAACATCGATTGCACTTCGTACCCTTTACTTCTTCCCGACCATTCTCTCCTCGGTCTCGGTCGCTTTGGTTTGGATGTTCATTTATGAACCCAATCTTGGTGCGCTCAACACTCTGCTCAGAAACTTCGGTTTTGACTCACTCGCGCTGAGCTGGCTTGGTTCAGAGACCATTACTCTTCGCGCGATCGCTTTCACACAGGTTTGGTTTCACACTGGACAGATGATGGTGGTCTACATCGCAGGTCTTCAGCAGATCCCGCAAGAACTCTATGAGGCTGCTGAGATGGACGGTGCGTCGAGGTGGCAACAATTCAAAAGCGTCACTTGGCCAATGGCCTTACCAACTACTGCCGTCGTCCTGGCCTACACCACGATCCAGTCATTCCGTGCTTTCGATCTGATCTACACGATGACTGGCGGCGGACCGAATAACTCCACCAACATCTTGGTCACCTTGATCTACCAATCTGCTTTCGGTGAATACCGATTCGGATACGCAGCAAGTCTCTCCGTCTATCTCGTCGTTTTCATCTTGCTACTTACGTGGTTGCAACGACGAATACTCAGGACGAAGTACTAAGGAGGCGATGAGATGTTCTACAAAGTGAGCAGAATCCTCTCGCTCAGCCTCTTCGCGCTCCTCATCTTGATCCCGGTCATGGTCGTAGTCCTCGGGACATTTAAAGGTGATCTTGAGCTGATGACAAAGCCGTTGGCGCTGCCCGAGCAATGGACATTGAACAACTATCGGACTCTCATTGAAGGCGGGCAGATCACCACTAACTTTAGAAACAGTGTGGTGGTCACTCTTGCATCAGTTCTCTTGACTCTCTTCCTGGCCAGTCTCGCCTCCTTTGGAATCGCAAGAATGTTCAACAAGAGTGCTGGGGTTCTCCTTACCCTCTTCCTGTTGGGTCTGACCATTCCTGCAGCGACTAGCATCATCGGAATCTACGATCTCTTCGACTCTCTGGGACTTCGGAACACGCTCCATGGTTTGGTGATCATCAACATCGCATCCACTCTGCCGATCTCAGTCTTCATCCTCACTGCCTTCTTCAAGCAGATCCCACTAGAACTCTATGAGTCCGCTTCGATCGATGGTGCGAGTCCATGGCG
>JBJTGO010000042.1:0-1017 GCA_046093985.1 Actinomycetota bacterium | reverse complement strand
GTTCAATTCCCCGATCGCCAGGAAGTGTGAAGCGGTCGACCTTCGCCATAGCCCGATGCCGATTGAATTCCAATCACTGCGCGCTCGTGAAACTCAGCGAGATTTCGAGCGCCGGCATAGGTGCATGCGGAACGGAGCCCTGCGACGATCTCATCGATAAGGTCCTCAACCCCCGCTCGCTTTGGATCGAGGTACATCTTCGAGTGCGAGATTCCCTCTTCGAAGAGACCCTTCATTGCTTGGTCGAAGGAGTCCTCCTCCGCAGTGCGCGCCGCAACTGCCCGCGCGGAGGCCATCCCGAATGACTCCTTATACATACGACCATCAGGAGAGTAATGAAGATCGCCGGGGGATTCGAATGTTCCAGCGAACCAGGATCCAATCATCACCTGCGATGCACCGGCAGCGAGCGCTAGTGCGACATCACGTGGATGTCTCACGCCACCATCTGCCCAGACTGATTTACCTCGCTCCCGTGCAGCCTTTGCGCACTCGAGGACGGATGTGAATTGTGGTCTTCCGACGCCGGTTTGCATCCGCGTTGTGCACATCGCTCCCGGACCTACTCCGACTTTCACGATATCTGCACCTGCTTCGATGAGATCTAGGGTTCCCTCTCGTGTGACGACATTGCCAGCCACGATCGGCGTATTTCCTGCGATAGAACGCACCTCTTTGATCGCAGCGATCATCTTCTCCTGATGTCCATGGGCAGTATCGATGACGATGAGATCAGCGCCTGAGGCGATCAAGAACTCTGCTTTACTCCTGACATCAGCATTGACACCGATCGCAACACCGATTCGAAGATGTTGATTTTCATCAAGAGCTGGCGTGTACAACTTGGATCGCAAGGCACCCATCCGTGTAAGGACACCGATGAGATTTCCATGATCATCGACAACAGGTGCGAGTTTGAGGCGCTTCTCCTGAAGGAGTTTGAATGCATCTCGTGTATCGATTGTTGATGGAAGTGTGACTAATTCACGACTCATCACGGAGTGCAATTGCGTGAAG
>JBJTGO010000041.1:0-1481 GCA_046093985.1 Actinomycetota bacterium | reverse complement strand
CCATGGTCTATCTCGCGCTCTCCTACGACCATCGCATCGTCGATGGCGCTGATGCAGCACGCTTCCTTTCGACGCTCAAAGAGCGCCTCGAAGGTGGCCGTTTCGAATCCGATCTCGGTCTTTCGTAGGCCAGATCTCTAGGAAACACGAGGAGAAACCTTGCCATTGCCACAGCGAGTCGCCATCACCGGTTCATCCGGCTTGATCGGCGCCGCCTTGGTGGGACACCTCAAGTCAGAAGGTCACACGGTCCAGCGACTTGTCCGTCGTAAGCCCGTCGCTCCTGATGAGGTCGCTTGGGATCCGACGGCTGGAACTGTCGACCTGGCTCCGCTGGAAGGTGTTGATGCGATCATCCATCTTGCTGGTGCAGGAGTCGGCGATAAGCGATGGAGCAAGAAGTACAAGGCGCAGATCCTCAACTCTCGACTTTTCGGAACGACGACAATCGCATCGGCAGTCGAGAAACTGAAACCGAGTGTCTTCATCTCAAGTTCTGCGATCGGTTGGTATGGCGAGACAGGTAATCGTGCTGTCAGTGAGAGCGATCGCGCCGGAGATGATTTCCTTGCCTCAGTCTGCAAGGAGTGGGAGGCGGCCGCTGACGCGGCTTCATCGGTACGGACAGTGAAGATTAGAACTGGTCTTGTCCTTGATCCGACAGGTGGCGCGCTTGGAAGGATGATGCCGCTCTTCAAGATGGGCCTTGGCGGACGATTGGGTAACGGCAAACAATGGTGGTCTTGGATCACGCTTCACGACGAAATCAAAGCGATCTCTTATCTCCTCGAGAAGGATATTGAAGGTCCCGTCAATCTCAGCTCTCCCAATCCCGTGACCAACAGTGAATTCACCGCCGCACTCGCACGTGCGCTTCGCCGTCCGGCCCTTTTTCCAGCCCCTGCTCTCGCTCTCAAGATAGCTCTTGGTGGATTCTCTACCGAGATCCTCGGAAGCAAGCGAGTGATACCGCAACGATTGATCGACTCAGGATTTCAATTCGATTTTCCGCAGTTGCCCTCTGCCTTGACCGAACTCGTCAAGTAATCCTTCAAAGCCTGGCAGCGATCTCCTCTGCTGCATCTATTCCTGACTCCATCGCGCCTTGTTGCGCTGGCAGAGCGAGGAAGTCCCCCGCTATGTAACGGAGCATCGAGCCTCGCTTATCTGGCAGAGCAAGACTCGTATGACGAGGAGTTCCCGGTGGGATGAGAGGGAGCGACTTAGGGATCGAATATTTCGCAACGAGTCTCCATGAAGATGTATCACGTTGCCACAACTGTGAGAGATGTCGTCGAACGCGAGCCTCTGAAACCTCCTGGCCATATGCGCTCATCACGGTCGTCGAAAGAAGGGTCTTTCCCTTTGGTGCGTATTCGGGAGCAAGGCGAGAGATTGCGATGGTGTTGGTGACTGGTCCGCCTCCTCCCCCATCGATGCGAAGCGTGGCAGGAAAATCCTGGTCTTCGGTGCTGTGATAC
>JBJTGO010000040.1:0-1355 GCA_046093985.1 Actinomycetota bacterium | reverse complement strand
CTCTATCGCATCGCCGAGATCATGGAAGGTCGCCGAGATCAATTCGAGTCCGAGATCATTGAACTCACCAAGGTCACCCGCGCAAAAGCAGTGACAGAGGTCAATGAAGCGATCGATCTCTGGGTTTGGTACGCAGGTTGGTGCGACAAGATTGACGCAATCGCCGGAAGTAACAATCCGATCAACGGGCCCTATTACAACTTCACCTCGCCAGAACCTGTTGGCGTCGTTGGAATCTTCGCCGAGGAAGAGAGCGCACTCCTTGGTCTGGTGCGGACGCTTGCCCCGGCTCTTGCAGGTGGAAACACAACTGTCTTGATCGCAAGTGAGAGATACCCACTCCCTGCGATCACTCTCGCTGAAGTCTTTGCTACCTCTGATGTTCCCAAGGGTGTTGTCAATATTCTCACCGGAATTCGTACCGAACTCGCCCCATGGCTTGCCTCACACATGGAAGTCGATGCGATGGATATCTCCGGTCTCGGATCGACACCAGCTGCCAAGAAGTTGAAGTCAGAGCTTCGCTTGCAAGCAGTGGAGAATCTCAAGCGCATCGCAGATTTCGGAACCAGTACTTCGCCGCAGCGAATCACTGCCTTGATGGAGGCGAAGACAATCTGGCACCCCATAGGGATCTGAGTTCCATGCGCATCGAAGCGCTCAATGAGACAACCACCCCTGCTGCGATTGATTCAGAGGTGAAGAGCCTTCTATCTGCCGCCTTTGCCGGGGACTTCACTCCCGAGGATTGGGACCACGCTCAAGGTGGAATGCGATGGATCGGTTTTCTTGCGGATGAATTGGTGGCACATGGAGCTGTCGTGGCGCGACGAATGTGGATCGATGAGAAGGAAGTCAGTGTTGGGTATGTAGAGGCAATAGCAGTCTTGCCTAAGTACTGGCGACAAGGTCTTGGAACGATCCTAATGAAGGAGATCACCAACTATTGTGAAGTTAACTTTGAGTTATCCATGCTCTCGACTGATGAGAAAGGTTTCTATCGGACCCATGGCTGGCGAGAATTCCCGGGCAAGAGTTTCGTTCTTCGCGGCGAAAACATCACGAGGTCTGCGGATGAAGACGCAGGTTTGATGTATCTATCAAAGACGGGAATTGAGTTACTGGAGACGAGCACAGTTCTCTGTGAAGAACGTTTCGGCGACTCGTGGTGACAACAGAATCAAGAACTACTCGGCTGCAATCCTCGCAAAACCTGGCTTGACCACGTTCTCGATGATCTCGAGTCGCTCATCGAAGGGGATGAAAGCGCTCTTCAGGGCATTGATCGTCACTCGCTGAAGGTCTGCAAAATTCCAATCGAAGTGTTCGACACATTGCGCCATCTCATGGCTCAT
>JBJTGO010000039.1:0-10780 GCA_046093985.1 Actinomycetota bacterium | reverse complement strand
ATAAGGTGATCGAGGCGATTGAAGAACTCTCGCAACCTGGTGCCTCTAGAAGTGTGGATGACACTGGCGATGGGAGTGGCGATGGGAGTGGCGACGAGAGTCACCCTCACAGCAGAGATAGCGCTGGCAATCCTTCGAACTCGGTCCAACGGCTCTCAAGTCGGAAGAACGCTGGCGATGGTGAAGTTTGTGCTGGAGCCTTCCTCACCCTTGAAGATGAAGGCGAAGCGCTCGCTGACTATTTCGAGAAGCGACTGACCGATTCACTCTCGGCTGCAGTCTTGGTCCGTTCGCGTTCACAGATCGAGGTGATTGAGCGGGCGCTACGAACCCGGGGCCTTCCGGTTGATGTCGTCGGAATTGGTGGACTTCTCTTTATCCCAGAGATCGTCGAAGTGATTTCACTCTTGAAGGCGATCGCATTCACAGATCGAGGCGTCTCACTCGCTCGCATTCTCACCAGCGAGCGTTATGCGATCGGAGCGAAGGATTTGACAGCGCTTGCAGCGTATTCACGCGAGATCGTTCGAGAACGCAGTGGCGGTGTGAGGAACTCTTTGATCAAGGAGATCGCATCGGGAGATCCCGAGACCTTGGAGAACGAAGGACAATTCGTCGGCAACATCGTCGAAGCCCTCGATCTCATCGATGCAGCGCCGCGATCGAATTTCTCTGAAGTTGGATTTGCTCGACTCCGTCAGGCGAGTAGGGATATCCAACGAGTCCGTGAGCGTTCGGGGTCATTGATCGATATCACGCTCGAAGCGATCCGCACCCTCGGCCTTGAGGTGGAAGTGATGGTTCGAGATGGCATCGATCGTGGTACGAGACATCTCAACCGATTCATCGACGAGGTCGGCAAATTCCAGAGCGAAGGTGGCTCACTCAGTGGTTTCTTGGATTGGATCGATTATGCGATGGCGCGCGATAGTGGTCTAAAGGAGAGCGAAGTCAAAGAGAGCAAGGGAAGGATCCAGATCATCACAGTCCATGGCGCGAAGGGACTTGAGTGGGATCTCGTGGCGGTACCTGGCCTTCGTGATGCAAGCTTTCCAGTAACAGGGCAGAGCGTCGATAACTGGTTGATCGATGCCGGCGATATGCCATTCTCATTGCGCGGCGATCGCTATCAACTTCCGCACTTCGATATCTCCACCGTGGCGGATTGCAAAGCGCTCACCGCCAGACAACAAGATTTTGCCGAGAGTTGTCGCGCTCATCGCTACATCGAGGAGATGCGCCTCGGATATGTAGCACTGACCAGGTCTCGTCGCAGTCTGATGGTCTCTTTCACCTACTTCAAGGATGGCAAGGAGGCCGAAGGAGCGAGCCAACTCTTCGATATCGCATCGAGTGAGGCGAGCAAGATCAATGACTTTGATGGGGTTCTCCCTGATTTCCAAAACTCTGCGCTCTCCAATCCTCGAAGGGGGAGTTGGCCGATCGATTCACTCGGTGATCGTCGTGGCGCTTTCGATGAGGCAGTTGCGCTCTTTGCTGCCGCAAGGAAGCCAACCGATGATCAACTCGCCTCACTCGATAGCGACCTCTTCGCACTGATCTCTGAGGAGCGGCGACGAAAGCAAGGAGCAACGGTCTTCCTTCCGGATCGGATCTCGGTATCGATGCTTGAGGATCTTCGAAACGATCCATCAGCACTTGCGATGCGGATCCGGCGTCCGATGCCCTCACATGCGAATCTCTATGCGCGGCGCGGTACTGAGTTCCATGGTTGGGTCGAACGTCATCTCAATAAACCACAACTCTGGGGCGAGGATGAGTGGGAGTGGGAGGAGAGCCTTACCGATAGTGAGTTGAAGGCGCTCAAAGAGGCCTGGCTCGCTTCGAAGTGGGCCAAACGCAAACCACTCGAAGTGGAGTTCCCATTCGAAGTGGTGATCGATGGCACGCTCCTGCGTGGGCGGATCGATGCGATCTACCAAGATCTCGAAGATCCAGAGCGTATCGAGGTCGTCGATTGGAAGACTGGCAAAGCGAAGAGTGGTGAGGATCTAGCTGAGGCTGCGATCCAACTCGCTGCATATCGTTTGGCAGTTGCGAAAGTATTCGGAAAACCTCTGACCGAGATCAGCGCTGCCTTCCATTATGTGAAGGATGGCGAGACGGTTCGCCCTGCGGATCTCTTGGATGAGGCGGGAATCATCCGATTACTGCCGAGATGGGACGATGATCGCTGATCTGCGCCTGGCCGTGGACGATCTCCCTTCCTTCGATCCCTTTACTTGCAAGGATGTAATCGAACTGCACCTTCGGTGACCAGGATGGATAACTCTTCGCACTCGTCAGTGATCGAAGCGGCGTCGATTTCTCAGCGAGACCCCAAGGTAGATTGAAATCTCCCATCAAGATGATCCGATCTCCCAGGGTGCGAAGCCACTTCTCGGCGATTCGAAGTTGCCGCACATTGAAACCAGGTACAAAAGAGAGATGTGTACTTGCCACGATGGTGCCATCCACTAACTCGGCAGCGACGACGACGCGTGGTTCATCGGGTACATAACGAAGGCGCACTCCCTTCGGAGTTGGGATCGCAAGTGGCGCACCGAAGGGGGCAGTTCCCAGTTCCTTGATATGAAAGCGGCGCACTTCGACTCGAGAGATCAGTGCGATGCCATAGGTAGACGACTCTGCCTGTTCGGTCGTGCTCCACTCGCCACCGGGAGTTCCAAAGAGCGTTGGTTGATAGTGCCAATACTCGGTTCCCATCAGATCTGCGATCACCTTCGTCTGATGGATCCCTTCACTTCGAGGTTGTAGGTCATCCACCTCTTGGATGGCAAGGAGATCGGGTGTGAACTCTTCGAGGAATCGTGAGAGGCCGCGCTCGAGAGTCTGACGCGTCGCGCTGCCATCGACCAAGGAACGACCGTTGAGAAGGTTCCAAGAGCTCACTCGTAGAGTGGGAAATGACGATTGCAGACCCATGAGTTGAGGTTAGTAGGCTTGCGAGCATGTTGCATTTGCCGCTTTCCAAACAGGTCTTGGATCGCGCGGCAGAGTTACGTTCTCAGGAATCAGCGCTTGAGGCGCTCCTTGAATCGGGACACTTCTATCACTTCATCGAAGGATCATGGCTGATCGATGGCGAGAAGGTAGCAACGCTCAGCTGGGCTGAGAGTCAAGGACTCTTCGATTCGGTAGCGGGCGATCTGAAGAATAGCTACACGCCGGAGCGTTACTTCCTAGGTCTCGATAGTGATCGACGGGGACACTTCCTCATTCATCATCAGAGGAGAGAAAAAGTCAGAGAAAAGGCAAGAGATTCGGCGAGAACCGCAACGGGCGCTCCGGTTCAACCAGAGCGCGAGAGGTTGAAGCAGATCTCCCGCTACACCATTGAGAATTTGAGATCGAAGGTCGCGCTCTTCTCGCCACTTCATATCGGTCTTGTGATGCATGGCCAAGGTCTTGCCTTCTGGCATGCCAACCACCGCTTCTGTTCTCGGTGCGGAAAAGAGACCGCGCCCATCCTTGGTGGTTCGGTTCGAAGTTGCGCCGATGGCCATCAACATCATCCGCGCACCGATCCTGCGATCATCACCTTGATCAAGGATCGTGCTGATCGGATCCTGCTAGGTCATCAAGCAAGTTGGCCAGCGGGGCGTTTCTCCACCTTCGCAGGTTTCGTAGAGCCCGGAGAGTCATTCGAGATCGCGCTCCATCGCGAGGTCGCTGAAGAGGCCGGGATTTCGATTTCGGAGTTCCAATACTTGGGCTCACAACCCTGGCCCTTCCCCTCATCGGTGATGATCGCTTTCGAAGCGATCACGGAAGAGCCCGATCGTGCACGCCCTGATGGTGAGGAGATCACCGAGATCAGATGGTTCGATCGCGCAGCGCTTCTGGAAGCGAGTCGAGATGGATCGCTCCTCTTGCCACCGCCGATCAGCGTCGCGCGAGCGATGATCGATCGTTGGTATGAGGCTGGGAAAGGTGAACCGCTCTCAACGAAGGATGCGTGGCGTTGATGAGCGAGAACGCAACGGCCCTCCTTGCTGCCCTCGATGAGGAACAGCGAAAGGTCGCAACCGCGATACGTGGCCCTGTCCTTGTGATTGCCGGTGCTGGAACTGGAAAGACCCGTGCCATCACGCAACGGATCGCCTATGGCGTCGAGGTCGGCGCATTCGATCCCCGCAAAGTCCTTGCACTCACCTTCACTGCGAAGGCGGCCGGGGAGATGCGGCAGCGCCTTCGCGTCCTTGGTATCGGTCAGGTCCAGGCGCGAACCTTCCATGCTGCAGCGCTGCGCCAGTTGATCTACTTCTGGCCTGAAGTCCTTGGCGGTCGCTTCCCGAAGGTATTGACCAGTAAGTCACCACTCCTTGGCGAAAGCGCAATGCGAATCGGATCACAGGTGCGGATCAATCCGCAGAACCTCCGTGAGATCTCCGGTGAGGTGGAGTGGAGTAAATCGCTCTCCCTTGCTCCGGATCAATATGTGGAAGAGGCGAAACGCGCAGATCGTCAGACCACAATCGCTCCCGGCGAGATCGCTCGAATCTACGAGTCGTATGAGTCGATCAAGCGAGATGAGCGAGTGATCGATTTCGAGGATGTCCTCTTGCTCACAATTGGGATGCTTGAAGAGGAGAGCAGCGTCGCAAGTCGAGTGCGGGATCAATATCGATTCTTCACCGTTGATGAGTATCAGGATGTATCACCGCTACAGCAACGCCTTTTGGATCTCTGGCTTGGTAGTCGTAAGGACATCTGTGTTGTCGGTGATCCGGCGCAGACCATCTATAGCTTCGCTGGGGCTACCCCGGCATTCCTGCTCAACTTCACCAAGCGATATCCGGAAGCGGAGGTGATCCGTCTCAATCGCGGCTATCGATCGACGCAAGAGATCATCACCTATGCCAATCGCTTGATCCGAGATCGACTCTCGGCCGGAGAATCATCAGAGTTGATCGCCAGTGGGATCCGCCATGGTGAAGAGGTTCGCTTGAGCGGTCATCCTCGTGTCGAGGAGGAGATCCGTGCCATCGTGGCAGAGGTAAAAGCCGAGATCGCAGGTCGACGCGATCCTCGTCAGATTGCGATCCTTGCTCGAACCAATAGCCAACTTGAAGCGATGGCGCGCTCACTTCGTATCGCAGGGATCGAATTCCAGATTCGTGAGAGTGAACGATATTTCGACTCGAAGGAAGTCTTGGATGCGATGCGATTGATAAGGAGTGCGTCGGTACTCAGTGACCTTGCAGGTGATTGGCGTA
The DNA here is from genome assembly GCA_046093985.1 of Actinomycetota bacterium. Lineage (GTDB taxonomy): Bacteria > Actinomycetota > Actinomycetes > Nanopelagicales > Nanopelagicaceae > SYAN01. The sequence continues at coordinate 5,540 of JBJTGO010000039.1, read as the reverse complement.
CCGAGTTGAAGCAAGTCCTTGCGCCTCTTGGGGATGATGCGAAGGTGCGGGCGATCCTTGATCTCGCGCAGGAGGATCCAACGATCGAGTCCATGCGTGACTTCTTGCGTGAGTTGGAAGATCGCAAGGATCAGAGCAATCCACCACAACTTCCTGGCGTCACCCTTGCTACTTTCCATGCTGCAAAGGGATTGGAGTGGGACTCGGTCTATCTCTTTGGCGTCTCTGAGGGGATCGTTCCGTGGCCTTCATCTCCGGTCGAAGAGGAGAAGCGCTTGCTCTATGTTGGTGTCACGCGTGCGAAGGAGCGCCTTGCGATCTCGTATTCGGGTAACTCATCTCCATTGATATCGAAGCCATTGATATCGAACGAAGGCATCTCGACTACGCATCAGTAATCTGAATTTTCTAAGGTGATGCGGTTGCGGATTGACCATCGTGGGCCCACCTTGTTGCCACGACACGATCAATGTGTAGCTGGCTAGTGACCGCCTGATGATTGGCTTGTGCCCACCTTGTAACGGGCTTGCCTCTTCGTCACAGTGATTGCTACTCTCTGCCCTATGTCCCGAAGCCTTGTCACCGATCGCATGAATCGTCATGCCCTCACACATGGCCACACCACCTCGAAGAAGGCTGCCCGCTCATTTACAGCCTTTTATCGAGGGATCTCGGGATCCTGGAGGACTATCTAAGGTAGATAGAAACCCAGGGGCCCAAGATCCAAAAGGATCTTCGGGCCCTTTTTCTTTTTCCCCCGAGATTGGACTTGGGGGTGAAGAGAGTGCAAGGGCCCTTCGACCGTGGAAGGTCGAAGGTAAAAGCATCGACAAGAAGAAAGCAGGTAATGAAATGGCAAACGTACTATTCAGTGATCTATTGGTTCCCGGTTGGGCAGATTCCAAGATCGGCCTCAAGAATGTCACCGGCACCTTTGGCGATCGCCATGCCTATTCATTGCCATGCCACAGCGCCGATCCGGAACTCTTCTTCTCCGAGGAGAAGCCAGTGATCGAGCGGGCCAAAGCGCTCTGCGCTCCATGTCCGATGCGGAGCGAATGTCTCAAAGGCGCGCTCTCACGACAGGAGCCCTGTGGCGTCTGGGGTGGTGAGCTCTTCCACGAAGGACGAGTGATCGCTGAGCGACGCGGAGTCGGAAGACCGCGACTTGTGAGAGTTGGTTAGCGCCCAACCCCTAGAGCGCGGAAGTTCCAGCCGGCTGCGATCCAACGATTGCGATCGAGGGCATTGCGACCGTCGATGATATTGGTCGACTTCACTTTGCCCTTGAGCGCTGCGGGATCGATTTCGCGATACTCGCGCCACTCGGTGAGATGAAGGATCATCTCGGCATCTTTGGTCGCATCATGGACATCATCTGCGAACTCGAGCGCAGGGAATCGCACCTTGGCATTCTCGATTGCTTTCGGATCATGGACGATGACCTTTGCACCGGCACCATTGAGTTGTGCCGCGATATCGAGCGCGGGGGAGTCGCGAACATCATCACTCTCTGGCTTGAAAGCAGCGCCAAGAATTGCAATCCGACGTTGACGAAGGTCCTCACCGAGATCACTTCGGACAAGTTCGATCATGCGCGCCCTCGCGCGTAGGTTGATCGAGTCGATCTCACGTAAGAACTCGAGAGCTTGCCGGGCACCTAATTCGTCGGCGCGGGCCATGAATGCACGGATGTCCTTCGGCAAACATCCGCCACCGAAGCCGATTCCAGCCTGCAAGAAGCGATTTCCGATTCGAGGGTCGTATCCGATCGCCTTTGCAAGGACGGTGACATCTCCCGCAGCAGCCTCACAGATCTCGGCCATCGCATTGATGAAGGAGATCTTCGTCGCGAGGAACGAGTTCGCTGCGACTTTGACCAGTTCGGCAGTTGGAAGATCGGCGCGGATCCATGGGATCTCAAGGGCAAGGAGATCCTCGTAGACCTCTTTCAACATCGCTTCTGCTTTGTCTGAGGTGACGCCGACGACGAGACGATTGGGGCGCAAGGTATCTTCGACTGCGAATCCTTCGCGCAGGAACTCCGGGTTCCATGCAAGCTCGGCGCCCTTGTTGACTTCTGCTAACCGCGAGGCAAGACGCGCTGCAGTTCCGACCGGAACCGTCGACTTACCGACGATCAAAGATCCTGACTTTGCGATCGGTGCGATTGCTTCAAGAGCGGCGTTGACATAGGTCATATCTGCAGCGAGAGAGTTCTTCGCTTGTGGCGTTCCCACGCAGATGAAGTGTATATCAGCATCTTTCGCAGCCGTGATGTCGGTGGTGAAGGTCAATCGCCCAGAAGCGACTTCATCACGTAAGAGTTGGTCCAGCCCCGGCTCATAGAAGGGGACATCGCCGACTTTGAGGCGTTCGATCTTCTCGCTATCGACATCGATGCCGACTACGGTGAAACCGAGAGAGGACATCGCTGCCGCGTGAGTTGCGCCGAGGTATCCCGTTCCGATGACGGAGAGGCGAAGGCGCTTACTCAAGGATGAACTCATTCAAAGTGGCGCTCACTCTCTTCGTCAATCGCCTCCGCTAGAAACTAGAAGCCCTTGCAGGGATTGGTGCTGGCCTTCTCAGTGCCAAACTTATCAAGATAGAGAGTCTCCGGCTTTGCATCAGCGCCTGAGCCATCTGCGCCAGCGTTGCCTTTGGAAGATGGTGATGGTGAGGGGGTCACCTCATCGACGAGCGGTCGATCCTCACGAATTCGCTGGAAGAGGTCAGCTGAGAGTTCCGGATCCCATAGAACTGCAGCACTCACACCGTTCTTGTTGTAGTTGTAATACTTGAGCGGCACCGTCAGAGTCGTCACATTCTTCGCGGAGAGATTGCGAAGTTGTTTACCGAGAGTTAGCAGATCATTGCGATCCAAGCCCTCATCGGTGATGACCGAGTCGAATGCGGAGTTGAGGAGCTTGGTCATCTTCAGTGGATTGAGCAGGACACCGGCGCTCGTCACTTCGCGAAGGATCGTGGCGATGAATTGCTGTTGTCGCTTCATGCGACCAAGGTCTGCTGTTCCATCGAAGGAGCGAGCACGTACATACTTGAGCGAGTCGATCCCGTCGAGGAGATGTCGCCCTGCTTCAAGGCTCAAGTGACTCTTGCTATCGCTGAATGAACGCGGGGTGCAGATCTCAACTCCACCGAGTGCATCGACGATTCTTACAAAGCCGGTGAAATCGACTTCGATGTAGTGATCGATTCGGACATTGCTCATTGACTCAAGTGTCTTGATGAGAAGTGGCGCATCGCCCCACGCGAATGCCGAGTTGATCTTGGAGTAGGTCTCATTCCTGACATTGCCTGAGCTATCGGTCCACGAGGGGATCAGGGCATAGCTATCACGCGGAATTGAGATGATGGAGGCGCGATCACGATTCTTGGAGATGTGGACCAGGAGCATCGTGTCAGAGCGCTTTCCTGCGGCGACCTTGGTTGAGCCGGTGCGAAGTCGTCGTTGTTCCTCTCGAGTGAGTCCTTCCCTCGAATCGGATCCGACTATCAGGTAATTGACCGCACTCGTCGGCTTCTCCGGCCGATCATTTAGACCTGCGAAGGCATCGACCCGCTTGATCGAATTTGTGATGACGCCGAAGCCAAGCCAGGAGATCGCAGAGATCGCGACGATCGCAACCGAGAAGATGGTGAGGTAGCGAATCGAGCGTCGCTGTGACCCTCGTGCACTCTCTGAGGAATGGATCTGCGATGCCATGAGTGGAGAATCTACACGCCCTCCTCCGCGAATTCGGATAACTCAGATCGCTGCTCTATTCATGCCAGGGTTGCCAAACTACGATGAATGAGTGAGTTCTCAGGAAGACTTCTTGCTCCCAGCTCTCGATGTAGATGGACGCATCGATCGCTTGACTGGCTTGGATGCCCCTGAGATCTTCTATCGATTCTTGGAAAAAGCGATCTTCTCAACGCGCCGTGATCCTTCGCACTCTGTCGCCTTGGTGAGAGTGCGCCTTAGTCTCGAAAGTCTGACAAAGGCATCGTTTGGGGTGAGTGATTCTGGTCTTGCATTTCGAGTCGCTCAATTGGCGGGCATTCTGCAGAGTCAGACTCGTAGCGATGAGCATCTGGTCCGAATAGGAGAAGTAACCTTCTTGATACTGGCCAGAGTGAGTGACTCCAACGATCTCGAGGCAATGCGATCTCGTCTCGTTAGAGCCTTAGCAGATCTGAAGTTCAATAGCGCTGAGAATGGCAAGACTGTGGATAGAACGGTTGCTGTGGAGAGTGAGTCTGGTTTGCCTTTGACCGATCAATCAATTGAAGTAGAGATAGATGGCTATCGCTTCGAGATCTCTGTCGATTCCTTCCTACATAAAGAAGGCGAGGAGATGCTCGACCTCTTAGAACGCGCCGGTGTTTAGAACGAGGTTTAATGATTTGTCGCTGGGGGGGGCTTGAGGACGGTCTTCGAAGTGTCATAAGAGTTTCATAGAAGTGTCATCGAAATTTCACAGGAGGTCTTCTATCCTGTGGAAAACTGAATCCAAGATTTCTCCTGCTGTTCTACTTTCCGCCCATGTCAGTACTCAGTGCTACGTGGTGGAGTCGCAGAAATTCTCAGCGTGGAAATACTCAGTCCGATGCGTCAAAGCTTGAGGGTGAGGAATCTCCGGAGAGAATCTCGGGTCTTGCACTAGCCAATGATCTGCCTTGGCATAGTGCACAAGCGGCGACTAACCCAACCGCGCTTCAACCGAGTGAGATTCGATTTCCCTATCAGCTACCTTCGATCTCGCAGGGAGTACTTTCCCCTCAACCGCCACTTCAAGTTCCGACCCAACTTCCAACCCAATTCCCAACCCAGTTTCCAACCCTGAGCGCCTCTGCTTCTCCGGCCGCTTTCCTATCGATGGACTTTGGCCCGATCCATCATTTGATGGCAGATCCAACAATCGAAGAGATTTGGATCAATTCACCCCAGAAAGTCTTCATCTCGCGTAACGGGAAGACTGAACTCACCAATGTCCTCTTATCTGGCGAACTTGTCGAGAACCTCGTTGAGCGTGCCTTGATGTGGGGAGGCAGACGCCTCGATCGCTCGCACCCCTTTGTCGATGCACGTTTGCCGGATGGAAGCAGACTTCATGTCGCGATCCCGGATGTGACCGCTGAGCATTGGGCCGTCAACATCAGAAAGCACCTGATGCACGGCAAGACTTTGATGGATCTCTCTCAGATGGGTGTATTCCCAGACGAGGTACGAGAGCTCATCTCTACAGGAGTGAAGGCACGAAAGAACATTTTGGTGAGCGGATCGACGCAGGCTGGCAAGACCACGTTGCTCAATGCGCTCATCGCAGAAGTCCCGCAATACGAGCGAGTGATAACGATCGAAGAGGTCTTTGAACTGCGCTCTGTCTTGCCGGACGTGGTCTCCATGCAGACGCGAAGCGCTTCTCTCGAGGGTACGGGAGAGATAACCCTGCGCGATCTGATCAAGGAGTCACTGCGCATGCGACCATCACGCTTGGTGGTCGGTGAAATTCGCGAGGCGGAGTCGCTTG
>JBJTGO010000038.1:0-1643 GCA_046093985.1 Actinomycetota bacterium | reverse complement strand
ACAACCACATCCTTGAGGCATTCACTCTTCGGTAGGTCGCTTCCGAGATCCTTATAACGGACATCTTTCGCTTGAGAGTAAGGGTCATCATCTGCGATCGGCGGTGGCGGCACATCGAAGGATCGGCGCCAGAGTTGGAATTGCTCCTCACCATAGGCTTCTAATGTCGCTTTCTTGTCCTTACCTTGAAGCGCACCATAATGACGCTCATTGAGACGCCAACTTCGCCTCACTGGGATCCAATCGCGATCACATGAAGCAAGTGCATAGTTGGCGGTATGGATTGCTCGTTTCAGAAGCGAGGTATGAAGGAGATCCGGAAGTAAGTCCCGCTCCTTCAAGAGCTCGCCACCTCGCTTTGCCTCCGCAATCCCCTTCTCGGAGAGATCAACATCGACCCAACCAGTGAAGAGATTCTTCGCGTTCCACTGGCTTTCACCATGACGAAGGAGGATCAACTCTCGAGCCATGTGCTTATCTTCCCATCACTCGGAGATCAAGTGTTCAAATGCCTTGAGATTAGCCAACGACTCTCCTCGCGAAAGGCGCCAAGCCCACTCGCGTCGGATCGCGGTCGCAAATCCGAGCTCGAGGAGCGGATTGAAAGCAGAATCCGAGTATTGCAAGACCGACCCGATCACTTTGTCGAGCTCGCGCTCACTGACTGCTGCATGGCTCAATCGTCCGACAAGATAGATATCCCCGATCTCATTGATGGCAAAGGCAACCGAATACATCGTGGCGTTCTTGCGAAGGAGCCACTCATGGACCTGCGCGAGATTCTCATCGGGCTTTCGTATGACGAATGCATTGACGCCTAGTGAGTGATCACCAACGACGAGAGCGCAATGCGTCTCTAACTTCGCATTTCCAGGGAGTGAGACGAGGAAAGTCCTCTCATCGACGAGTTCATGAGAGAGATCGTGTGATGCCAGGAATTCTTCGACGACTGCGAAGGTGCGCGCCTTAGGCGTACTCATGACGGGAAGGCTAAACCTTAGGCAAGGCTTCGACTATTGCTTGTGGCGCTCTCTGCATCGCTAATCACCTTGTCATAGAGATCGAGGAGTGCCCGCGATGTGCGATCCCATCCGAAGTGAGAAGCGTGTTGGACCGCACCCATCGAGAGGATCAAACGGCGCTCTGGTTGGGCGATAAGACGGAGCAAGACCGCTCCCCACGCCTTCGGGTCATGACCATCGACGAGGGAGCCAGAGAATCCATCAGAGACCGCAGCGCGAAGCCCACCCACGGCTGTCGCAACAACAGGAGTGCCACAGGCTTGCGCCTCAAGTGCGACAAGACCGAAGGACTCGCTATAGCTTGGAACACAGACTAGATCAGATGCTCGATACCAATCTGGAAGTTCAGATCTCGTCACGGGGGGTAAGAATGTGACGACATCACTGATACCAAGCCACTTAGCAAGATTTCGAAGTCGATCTAATTCGCCAGTTCCACTTCCAGAGACGCCGCCGATGATCAGCGCGTTGATCTTGGAACGAAGTGCGGGGCTATGAGTCAGGACTTCCGCGATAGAACGGATGAATACTTCCGGACCCTTATGGGGTTGGATGCGACCGACAAATGTGAGGATGATCTTCGATTGATCCATCTTCAACTTCTCGCGAGCAGCGCTCTTT
>JBJTGO010000037.1:0-3722 GCA_046093985.1 Actinomycetota bacterium | reverse complement strand
GACCGAAGGACTCGCTATAGCTTGGAACACAGACTAGATCAGATGCTCGATACCAATCTGGAAGTTCAGATCTCGTCACGGGGGGTAAGAATGTGACGACATCACTGATGCCAAGCCACTTAGCAAGATTTCGAAGACGATCCAAATCGCCAGTTCCACTTCCAGAGACGCCACCAATAATCAGTGCGTTGATCTTGGAACGAAGTGAGGGGCTATGGGTCAGAACTTCCGCGATAGAACGGATGAATACTTCCGGACCCTTATGGGGCTGGATGCGACCGACGAATGTGAGGATGATCTTCGATTGATCCATCTTCAACTTCTCGCGAGCAGCGCTCTTTCCGCCAGCAACTTTGAACTCAGCGAGATTGACGCCAGGGGTTGCAACGAAGACCTTCTCGGGGCAGGCACCATAGAGAGACACGAGACTTGCCGCTTCAGAATCTGTATTTGCGATGATCGCTGCCGCTGCCTTGACTACGTTCTCTTCGCCAATGGAGCGAGAGAGCGGCTCGGGGCTCTCACCATCGGCCAAAGAGAGATTCTTCACCTTCGCGGTGGTGTGGAATGTATGAACGAATGGGATTCCACTCTCTTGCGAGACCTGCTTCGCAAGGAGACCTGAAGTCCAGTAATGCGAGTGGATCACTTCATAGCTTCCGCCATCTCGCATATGGCGATAGAAATCTGCGACAAGTTGGTCCATAAGAGCGGGAATATCGCTCTTACTCACACCTTCGTAGGGCTTGGCATTCAGGTGTCGCACCCGAACCCCTGGGGCAAAGTCAACGACATCAGGCAAATCACTGCGGGATGCTCGAGTGAAGATATCGACTTCCACTCCAGAGGCGGCCATCTTCTTCGCGCTCTCGATGACATAGGTATTCATCCCACCTGCATCGCCGATACCTGCTTGATCAAGCGGTGAGGTATGGAGCATCACTGTCGCAACGCGACGTGGAGCGGGCCGGGAGGAAGGGTTATCTCGAAGCGACATCAGAGAGGAGTTTACTCGCGCGAATCTCCCCGACAACCTGCCCATCTCCGTAGACGGGTACTTGATCGAACTCAAGCGTGATGCCTAGATGCGAAAGGCTCGCAGAAAGAAGTGGTCGATCTCCACGATTGGAACCATCGCTCATCTTCCACGCCATCGTTCCACTTCCTCGACGTGATGCGATCATCACACCTTCGGCGCCATCCTTGACCAACAATCCTGGAACTTTCTCCATCGACTCTGTGACTACACGCCCTTTCCCACTCACCATCTCTGGATGAGAAGTGCATGCAGTAACGACTTCGGTATGGACAGGATCATCTGAGTGTGTGACCTTCTGTATCGCACGAACCATTCCTCGAAGTGAGATCGCAAATAGCGGTGCGCCACATCCATCGACACTTACAACGGTGATCTTCTCTTCGCCTAACTCTTCGAATTCTTTACGGATCAAGACTTGTAGCGGATGCGATGGATCCTTATAGGTCGCAAGATCCCAACCATTGATCGCAGAGGTCGCGACCATCCCAGCGTGTTTGCCGCTGCAGTTAGCAGCAAGTGCCGTCGCCTCGCGATCTCCCCACTCTCGCCGCTCTGCCGTTCCTAATGGTCTATCAGGAGTGTTTCTGAGCGCCTTCTCATCCAGTCCGACTGAGGCAAGTATCGATAGCGCGCTTTCGAGATGGCGAGCGCTCCCAGCATGACTGGCGCAGACCAGCGCTAACTCTTCGGGCTTGAGTTTGAGGCCAGCGCGGAGCATTGCAGATGCCTGGATCGATTTGATGGCAGAGCGCGGATAGATCAACTGGTCTGGATCGCCCAGTGAGAGAACTTCCTTCTCGTCACTATCGATGATGAGAACTCTTCCGTGATGGACCGATTCCACCATCCCACCCCGGACCACCTCGAGGAGGATCTCATCGTGGAAGCTCTGCATCTCTTTCCTATTCAAAACCTTGGCTAGATTCCTACTCGCCGGATCGCGGCAAAGTCGACCAGATGTGAGCCTGCAATTCCTTACCCGGTACTCCCATGTCATAGGCGAAGAAGAGTTCGCCATCAACGAGTCCGTAGAGACGTGAACCATCAGTGACGCTCTTGGCAGTCGGCGCGGCATAAGCGTGATCGAGAGCAAGTTGGATCTTCGGTCCATCGAAGCGACCGACCCATCCTTCAGAGATTCCAGTGTTATGTGCGATGACAACTTCAAGAACGTTGTTCGGCTTCACGCGCCAGAATCCAGTCTCACTCGCTGCGGGTCGAACAATCTCGTTATTCTCATCAATGATCCACGAGCGCGAGAAGTAAGTGAGAAATGGTCTGCCATCATGATTGAAGGTGACCTCTTGCGCGAAGTCGAACCGATCGATCCCGGCGTAGTCACCGTGACCTTTGCCGCGCCAGGTCCCAACGAGCCAGGCGAGAGGATTGAGATCAGGATGAAGCCCCTCAGGGATAACGAAGGCCATCATCTCTCCTCACCATAAATCTGCGCCAAAATTTCGAGCCATGAATCTGAGCCATGCATTGAAACCAGCGAAAGCCTACCTTCGAAGGAAAGTAGAGTCCTCTCCATGCGAAAGCGTCTCGTCATCAAGTTGCTCGCAGGCAGAGAAGACCCAGAACGTCTCTCTGGCGCACTCAGCGTTGCATCTGCTGCTATCGCATCAGGGGTAGAGGTATCACTCTGGCTCACTTCAGAGAGTTCTTGGTTCGCACTTCCAGGCAAGATCGACGAGATTCAACTTCCTCACTCCTCCGATCTCGGCGAACTCCTCCGTCTTGTCATTGCGAATGGGAGCGTCACCCTCTGTACTCAATGTGCGACAAGGCGTGGCATCGAAGAACGAGATGTAATCGACGGAATTTCAATCAAAGGCTCTGCAACATTCGTTGAGGAGATCACAGCAGAAGGAGTTCAAGCGCTCGTCTACTAGATCTAATCGATCGGAACCAAGATCTCCTGAGTCGCCTTCAAGCCACCGATCTCTAAAAGTGCATCTGCCGGGGTCATCCGCTTGATCACTGCGAGTGCAATGGGACCTAACTCGTGATGGCGAGCGACCGTCCCAAGGAATCCGATCTCTTTCCCATCAAGAGTCACCTTCTCACCACTCTTAGGTAGATCGATGCGAGATCCATCTAGATGAAGCATCCCTAGTCGTAGCGGTGGGTGACCGAGATTGAAGACCTTGGCAACTGTCTCTTGTCCGCGATAACACCCTTTATTCATATGGACTGCGATATTGAGAAGTCCAAGTTCATTGGGGATTGTTTTGTGATCCGTCTCGAATCCAATCCGCGCCCTGCCTTGGGCCACGCGTTCTGCTTCAAGGACCCAGATGCCGACCTGAAGGTTGGCGGAATCAAAGGCGGACTTCGTTGCCGTTAGATCACTTCGAGGAACCAAGGCATAAGGGCCTCCGATGCGATCACTCTTTCCGGGAGCTTTGAGGATTGCAAAGCGATCGCTCACATCACCTACTTCGACCTTGGTGCGGAAGATCATGCGATTGAGGTACTCGAGTAGAGAATCTTTCCGTTCCTCATCAAGATGTATATAGGTCGCCTGACCATCATCGACGAGGAAGAGTTGTTGCTCGATACGACCATGAGGATCAAGGATGAGAGCCTCACTCCACTGCCCCGGCTCTAACTTCTCGAGATGTTGCGTGGTTAGAGCATGCAACCAGGTAAGTCGCTCTTCACCCTTCACTTTGATCAC
>JBJTGO010000036.1:0-1500 GCA_046093985.1 Actinomycetota bacterium | reverse complement strand
GTTACAGAGAGCGCTCACCACTCTTGATGAAGGTGAGTCGTGGCTCTTGGAGCCAGAGCAACTCGATCACTCCGGTCACCTCTGGCGACCAGGCATAAGAGTCGGAGTGAAACCAGGTTCATGGAGCCATCAGAATGAGTGGTTCGGTCCCGTCCTTGCCATCATGAAGGCACCTGATCTCGATACTGCGATCTCATGGCAGAACTCAACGCCTTATGGATTGACCGCTGGAATCCACTCACTCAACCAAGAAGAGTGCGAGCGATGGATCACTAAGGTCGAAGCCGGCAATCTCTATCTCAATCGCGCCATCACCGGCGCTATTGTGCAACGGCAACCATTCGGTGGCTGGAAGCGAAGTAGCGTCGGTCCTACCTCAAAAGCCGGTGGACCACACTATGTCGAGCAATTGCGCAATTGGCCGCTTGTCGTCGATGCAGATGCTGCAAAGAAATCCGCTCGCATCTGGTGGGATCGAACCGGATCGAGAACTATCGAAACCTCTTCACTCCACGTAGAACGAAATTACTTGCGCTACTGCAAATATAGCGAGCCGATCCTTGTCCGCGTCGATTCATAGACGTCACATCCAGAGCGACTCTTCATCAGTTGGTTGACGCGAGAGTTCGGGATCAAGATCGTCCTGAGCGATAACGAGACTCGTGAGGAGTTCCTTCGCTTCGCGAGAGAGAATGCATTCGGCAAGGTGCGTTGGCTCAGCAGTGAAGTGCCTCCCACGGCAGAACTGATCGAACTTGGTATCTCTCTGGATAATCGACCAATGACCCAAGTCGGCGGCGTGGAGCTAACGAGATGGCTCAAAGAACAGAGCATCTCGATCACAAACCATCGCTACGGAAATGTAGGAAGCGGTCCCAACCCCAAGCTCTAAAGAATCTCGCTCAGCAGAACCTCGACCCGCTTCTTGATCTCATCCCTTATCCGACGAACCACCTCAATCGATTGCCCTGCAGGATCGTCCAAGACCCAATCCTCATATCTCTTCCCCGGATAGAAAGGACAGGTATCGCCACATCCCATGGTGATCACGACATCTGAAGCAACAACGGCATCGGTGGTCAGAATCTTCGGTTGCTCCGAAGCGATATCGATTCCTTCTTCGTTCATCACCTCGATCGCCTGCGGATTGATCGAGTCCTTTGGCGCAGATCCAGCAGAGAGGACTTCGACTCGCCCTTGGGAGAGATGGAGCATATATCCAGCAGCCATTTGCGAACGACCAGCGTTGTGAACACAGACAAAGAGGATCTTCTTAGGCATATCAGACCAACCACCCACGCCCCATACTGCACCCTCGACAGCCACAATTCGCCATGCGAACTTCGGAATCAACTGTGCGCATCATAAACAATTCCAATTCTATTGATTCCCGTATGGCTCAAACATACCCTTTCTTCGAATGCCTCTCTGCAACTCCTTCCCCCATGCAAAGGTGACACACCTTGACATCAGTGTGTCACCTTTCGCTAATGCCATAAA
>JBJTGO010000035.1:0-3374 GCA_046093985.1 Actinomycetota bacterium | reverse complement strand
TGCGCTCGTCCCTTCGTCGATGATGAGCAGACTTGGATTGTTGTAGAGGGCGCGCGCGAGTGCGAGTCGTTGTTTCTCACCACCAGAGAAGCGAGATCCGAAGTTGCTCAAATCGGTCTGTAGGCCATCTGGCAGCGCTCGCACGAGATCTGCAAGTTGGGCTTGCGCGATGACTTCTTCCACTCGCTTGATATCGACCTCATCTTCAGGAACACCGAGTGCGATATTGGTGATGAAATCACCACCGAGTATGTAAGGCGCTTGTGGTACATAACCGACGCCGCCTGGATTCGCCTTGACCCACTCCCTATTCGGGACGTCATTGAATGTGACCGTTCCAGAGTCACCAGAGTAGATGCCGATGATGATGTCTGCGAGCGTCGTCTTACCTGAGCCAGATGAGCCGACAAGAGCCACGAATGATCCTGGTTTGATCTCGAGCGAGATATCGGAGAGGACTTTTCCTTCACCATCCGGATAAGTGAAGTTGAGTCCAGATACTTGGACTTTTACCGGGATGAATTCTTTACGCTTTCGATTCAAGACGCTCTCAATGACAGGTACATCCATTTCATCGAGCGCCTTGATCACTTTCAGAGTGATCTCTGCTATCCCCGCACTGTTTCGAAAGGCGAGAAAAGAGGATTGGATCCTAAGAATAGAAGGTGTCAGACGACTTGCTGCCGCAAGGAATACCAGAAGCGTGCTGAGTCCCGTAGCAGCATCGCTCTGCCATGCTTGAAGTCCGATCAATCCGCCACCACCGATGACGAGTCCGATCTCAGCGTTGGCTTTGGGAATCTGTCCCAGCCAGGTGTACTTCGCAAACGCTTGTGTCGCCTTTTCTCGAGTGCTCACGAAACTATCGAGAAAGAACTTTTGACGTTGGAAGGCGTAGATCTCTTTGTAGGCGAGGACCATCGAGGAGATTTGGTTCCGGCCATGGATCGAATACTTGGCATTCTCGCGGCCAAGACGGGCCGAGTAGGCGCTGATCGACTTATAAGTGGCGATAGCGAAAAGGGAGAAGAAGAGAAGGGTGAAGAGTGCGGTGATCGGATCAACTGCGATGAGACCAAAGAGAATCAAGAGGAGGAAGAAGAGTTCCCCAACGACAATCATGAAATTAGAGACGATTCCGAGCATCAATGCACCGACGCCATCTGTGAGGGCGTAGATCAACTCATTGGTGTCTCTGCGCTTGATCCAAGAGAACGAAGTGCCGGAGAGGCGCTTGGCAAGGTCTACCGAGATACGGGTCTGTCGGTTGGCGAGGAAGAGATAGATGCGTCTCGTAAGGATGAGGCTTGAGACGGAACGAAAGACGAAGAGGAAAGCGGTGGCGAGAGCGAAGAAGACGAGGAGATCCCTCGTCTCGTAGGAACCGAGCCCTACTCGATCAATGAGGGTCTGGATCTGCCGGGGCAGCACGAACCCGGAGACATAACTTGCGCCGAGAGAACCGAAGGCTGCGATCATCGCGAGCGCTGCAAGATCGACGAGGCCGATGAAGATCTGGATGATGATGACGATGATGAGATAGCGCTTCTCACGGGAGGTGAGAAGGGAGATGCTCTCTTTTAGGGCCTGATATGGGCGCACTCTCGGGAGTCTACCGGTGGGCATTCACTCACTTGGTGTCGACGGGTTCATACATGAGCCAGTGAGTCCAGGATCTCCAAGGCTGTCACTGATGTAAATCTCTCCGCAGCAAACTTGCCCGCATGAGAGTGGAGAGTCACTGCCTGGCAGACGAGATCCATCGCGCCGTTGATATCACCTGCCTTTACCAAGAATGACCCAATGAGCCCAGCCAGTATGTCGCCACTTCCTGCGGTGGCAAGTTCTGGTCCACCAACTTCGTCAATGAAGATCTCACCATCAGGGTTTGCAATCACAGTCTGATGACCCTTGAGCACGACGATGACATCACACTCATGCGCGATCTGATGGGCAATCTTCTTCCTCGCATCGTGATTGAGTGGTCCTTGAACTTCTACTCCGCAATGGCGCAGTTCACCTTCGTGCGGAGTGATGACTGTGATCGGATGCTTGCCTGTGAATCCACGATCGTTGATGAGAGTGATGCTCTCCCCATCGAGAACGAGTGGAACTCTTTCTGGAAGAGTTTCGATTGTGCTCAATCCTGGACCAAGAACGAGTGCATCGAATCTTGATCCACTAAGCGAATCGATGGGAACTACATCAGGAAATCGATTGATGACAAAGTCTGAGAGTCGACGATCGCGAGAGAGGAACTTGACATAGCCTGCCTTTCCTCGTCGTGCGCCCCCAACTGTGAGCACGGCAGCCCCTGGGTAGGTAGGACTTCCGGCAGCGATTGCCACGACTCCACGCGAATACTTATTGTCAGTCGAGTCGAGTTTTCTTCTCACGAGGTAGATAGTAAGTGGCAATCAAAGTAGACCTGCTCTTCTGCACCCGGACTCGAGGTACCGGCGTTGAATACGAGTAGATAATCTCTACTTGCTCTCATGACGTGAGGCATACGCGAAGATTGCAAGACCTACAACGAGCGCACCAGCACCGACTCCGTAGGAGATGACATCCGCTGCTCGATTTGAGTCGACGAAGACTCCGACGAAGACGACCGCGACAATCGCAACGACGACTCGGATCAATTTCGACTTCAAATCATCAAGATCTTGCACCCTGAGCCAGAGTGGGACTTCGATATCGGTATCGATGAATAGCTCATAGAGACCATATCCGATCACGAGAAGAACCGTCCCCAAGAGGATCGCGTCGACTGCTGTGAGTACTTCGACGATGGTTTCCTTGAGCGCAGGGCCGTCAACGATAGCCTCGATGACTACCTTGATCATCTCGACTGAGCCCTGACCCATCAACAAGAGTGCACCGATGATGGAGGCAACTGCAGGGACAACAACTGCATAACGGGTCAGTCCAAGGATTCTCTTCATGGGAGTCATAGGAGTGAGAGCCTACTCTCGGGGCTAGTTCTTTTCAGAAGGTTCATGGCATCACCAAGCCACCATCGACCGGAACGGTGATTCCCGTAACGTAAGTTGAGGCATCACTGACCAACCAGATCAATGTCGCAGCAAGTTCATCGGGATCACCGAGGCGCCCTACCGGAGTGACAGCTTTGAGCATCTCGACCATCTCCTTGGGGAGTTCGTCACTCATCTCGGATGGGAAGAAGCCTGGCGCCAAAGCATTGACACGGATTCGCTTTCTTCCGGTCCATTGAGCTGCGAGATCTCGCGTTAGTCCGATCAGTCCGGCTTTGCTTGATGCGTATGCAGCCTGTGGTAACCCTTGTGGCTTGATACCTAAGACGCTTGAGATGTTCACAATGACGCCACCATCTTTATTTGCACGCGCAAATG
>JBJTGO010000034.1:0-1081 GCA_046093985.1 Actinomycetota bacterium | reverse complement strand
CGTGTCTTCTTGCAAGCAACCGGTTACTCAGTACTTGTCACCGTTCGCGATTCAATGGGATCGATCACCTATCAAGGTCCGGTTCCGCTCCTTCCCATTGATCCCAATCTCACTTCGACCGGAGCGATCAAGGTCCCCGATATGAATCCAAGCGTTGGCTTCATCGCATCCTTCCTTCCTACCGCTGCGCGCGATGAGATCCGTGGCGGCTTCTCCTCCTATCCCGAACCTCTCGATCCCAGATTGCTCTTGGGTGTCTGGCAAGGTGACTTACGGATGGATGATGGGAAACCACAGTCGATCTATCGTCTCGATACAGAGGGTATGGAGCGGATAGGACTTGCATCACTTCGACCTGGTGAGAGCTATGACTTCAGCGTGGGCTCCATCACTTTCGAAAGCTTCGTGCCGTGGATCAACTTGCAAGTCATCCATGATCCGGGGAAGAGTTATGCGCTGGCGGGCGGTCTACTTTCGCTCCTTGGAGCGCTAGGGATGCTCTTCGTCCATCGCAGGAGGATCTGGATCAGATCCACTCCCGAAGGAATCGAGATTGCAGGCCTCTGCAATACCAATGAAGAATTAGTCCAACGCGAGATCGAGGATCTCATCAAGGAGGTGGCGAAAGATGGATAGCAGATCACTCGCCTATCTCTCCAACAATCTCGTCTACTCATCACTCGCAGTCTTTGCCATCGTCTTCCTCCTTCACGCGATCGAAACCGCATTCGCAGTCAAGAGTGGTGAAGGAAGGAATCTTGACAGGCAACGGACTGAGAAGATCGCACGAAATGCCACTGGACTCATGGTCTTGGCCGCTCTCCTTCTCTTTGCTGGATTGATCGTACGAGGACTCTCTGCATCTCGTTTCCCACTTGCGAATATGTACGAGTTCTCGATCACGGGTGCATTCATCTTCGTCGCGGCTTACTTGATCGCTCTGAAGAAGCATGACCTTCGTTGGTTGGGACTTGTCGTCTCACTTGCTGCGCTCCTGACGCTAGGCACTGCGACCACACTTCTCTATGTCGAGAGTGCGCCACTTGTGCCAGCGCTCAAATCACCCTGGCTTTTGATCCAT
>JBJTGO010000033.1:0-1100 GCA_046093985.1 Actinomycetota bacterium | reverse complement strand
GGGGAGACACGGACTCTTGGAAGTTTCGTCACTGTGACTATCAATACCCCGGAGGCAGGAAGCGCTCCTGAAGAGAGTAATCCGTAGTCCATCTGGATCTACTTCTCCAGGCTCTTCAACCAATTCTGTAAGAGCTGATGTCCGTGCTCGGTAAGAACCGCCTCGGGATGAAATTGCACACCGACGATCTCTTCGCTCTCATGTCGAAGTGCCATCACTTCACCATCGTCGCTATGAGCAGTAACAACGAGAGTAGGCGGCAGGTCAGCCACTGCAAGTGAGTGATATCGCGTCGCATTGAAGTGTTGCGGGATTCCCTCGAAGATTCCTACGCCATCATGATCGATCTTTGAAGTTCCACCATGGATCAATCTCTCGGCACGAACCACGGAGCCACCGAAGGCAGCTGCGATCGCTTGCATTCCTAAGCAGATACCAATGAGTGGCATCTTCTGCGCAAAGGACCAATCGATGATCGCCACGGAGTTGCCAGCATCCTTCGGAGCGCCAGGACCTGGCGAGATCATCACGCCATCGAATTCTGCGAGCCGCTCGGGTTCGATCTCATTGGCGAAGACGGTGCACTCCGCGCCTAACTCTTCGAGATAGCGGACGAGATTGAAGACGAAGGAATCGCGGTTATCGATCACCGCGATACTCGCGGCAAGAGAAGGCGCGATCATGGTGAAATGCTCTCGCACATCAGGTAACCTTCCCCTATGCCGGTATCGAAGAAGCGTAAGAAGAAGGACGACCGCCCAGTTCAGGTAGAGGTCTCACCACTTGATGAGAGCGTTGAGAGCCCTGGTTGGCTTGTTCCCGTCATGCTGGCCTCATTCGTCATCGGATTGATCTGGATCGTCGTCTTCTATATGACCGAGACCCGTTTTCCGATCCCTGATATCGGGGCCTGGAACATGCTCGTTGGATTTGGCTTCATCGGCGTCGGCTTCACTCTCGCCACCCGCTGGCGATAGCGAAAACTACATCGCTGTAACTCTCCACACCCGTGGATAACCCTGTGGATAACTACTCAGCACATACTCTTTCCGCATGAATCCCGATCCGCTCGGCCTCTTTCCCACCGCGCTCGCCCTTCT
>JBJTGO010000032.1:0-2514 GCA_046093985.1 Actinomycetota bacterium | reverse complement strand
CACGAGTACTTCCATGGCATACAGAGAGTTCCATTGATCAACAAAGATCTGGGTCCCGGTGGATGGCCACCTGCATGGGTCGGCGAAGGCAGCGCCGAATTCATACAAAGTGCAGTGGTCAATCGGGGGGACTTTGAAAGTTACCGAAAAGTGGCCCGAGACAACTGCGACGCATCCTGTGCCGTACTCAGTGAGCAGAGAATCGAGCTGTTTCTCACTGAGGCCCGAGATGGGTATATGCCTGAAGGCTTCAATCGATGGACTAATTACAGTCTTGGAAGCGTAGTGATAGAAGTTCTTGCTGCGGTTGGGGGTCATGAATCGATTCTTGCCCTCTACGAAGCAATAGGTTCAAAACTTCCTTTTGCCCAGGCCTTCGAAAAGGTCTATCGAACTCCTTGGCAAGAAGCAATTCCCATCATTGCCAAAACGATCTATGCAAACACAAACAATCTTTGAGGCTCTAGTCGCTTCGTCTCTGGCTTCCTTGTTTCAATCTCGCTAGCGCATCTGTCGACCAAAGCGCCCAGATAACCAGGACTGGTTGGAAGAACAAGCGAGTCAGACGCTTGGTATCAGTATCTAAGCCAAAGGCGTCGATTCCATCGATGTATTGCCAGACATTTCCAGGGAAGATCAAGATGAAGAAGATTGCAGTTACTAAACCCACATATTGTCGATATCGCCAGAGTGAGATGAGGGCTAGACCAAGGAGGATCTCCACGGCTCCTGACGCGAGGACGACGAAGTCAGGATCGAGAGAAAGCCAGGAGGGAACTTGTGCTTGGAACTCTTCTCGTTGCGACGTGAGATGAAGGGTTCCGGTGTAGATGAGAGTGAGACCGAGGAGGATCTGAAGGAGTTTCTTCACCTTTGGAGGCCGTGTTCCTTGTCGCAGGTGCTTCTAGGAACCGAGCGCTTGCAGCTTCTCTTGGACCTGTTTCGCGGAAGGGTTGGTCATCGCGGTTCCGTCAGAGAAGACGAGGGTTGGGACGGTGCGATTTCCACCATTGACTTTCTCGACGATCTCAGCGGTGCCGGGGACTTCTTCGATATTGATCTCTTCGAAGGTGATGCCGATATCGTTGAGCTGGCTCTTGAGACGCTTGCAGTATCCGCACCATTCTGTGCTGTACATCGTGAAGGACATAGCGCGACCCTATAACAGGAGTAGGCGGGATGTACTGCGAGGGATTCGCAGATGCTACGAATGTAGGCTTTGCTCGAGCGTTTGTGAGAGGCGGATAGCGTGGTCTCGAAGTACGAAGTCGGAGAGAGTGGCGAAGCCTGGAAGATCCTCAGTGATCTCGGCAAGCGCTTCGTCGATCGCGGATTGGTGGTCGGATCCGGCGGCAATCTCTCGATCTTGCTTCCAGATAGGAAGAGTTTTCTCATCACTGGGACAGGGACTTCCTTGGATCGCTTGGATGAGGAGAGTTTCGCCGTCGTTGGGCTTGATGGGACTTATTCCTCGAGCGGAACGCAGCCATCTTCGGAGTATCGAGTCCATTTAGCGGCATATCAGAGCAGGAGCGATGTCACGACATGTATCCATCTCCATCCGCAGGCGAGCGTCTTGCTTGCTGCTTTAGGAATTGAGACGAAGTTCGTAACGGTCGATCATGTCTATTACTTGAGGAAGATCGTGCGGATTCCGTGGATCAGGCCGGGGACGCAAGAGATCGCTGATGCTGTGGCGCGCGAGATCGCTGGGGCGAATGTATTGATCTTAGAGAATCATGGTTGTGTGGTCGTTGCGGATAATCCTGAACTCGCATATTCGAGGGCATTGAATCTTGAGGAGGCTTCGGAGTTGAGTTTGCGGAGTCAGATGGTGGGGATTGAGCCGCTTGAGGTTCCTGCTGCTTATCGGGAGTACTTGGAAGATAAGGGTCTGTAGGGGACTTCCAATTTCTTGAGATATTCACAGCGGTTCCTTGTCCACACTGTTTTCTATGTCAGCCGATGGTGATACTTTTGCTCCATACTCTTCGGGAAGGAAATCCATGGACTACAAGGCGGTGAACTTGAGTGCAAGTCTCATTGAAAGGGCTATGAGAGACGCTGAAGTTACTTCTCTGTCCCTACCCGAGCAGATTGAGTACTACTACCAACTTGGAGTCCTTGCTGAGCAATACCCAGATTTGCCGATTTCCATGATCAAGTCACTAATGGAATCAACCAAAGAAGAGGCAAATCTTGAATTTGTTCTGGACTAATGAATATCTGGCAGACAGCCAGATTTGATCACACCTTCAAGAAACTCCATTCCTCAAGTCAAGCAGTGGTTCTACAGGCGATTCGTCGTCTCGTAGAAGATCCTTCGCTAGGTGAACAGAAGAGTGGTGACTTGGGTGGGGGTATTGCTATTGCTTCTCTTGCGTCAGTCTCTGTGAGAGATAGATCGGGACGATCGAGATGACTATGAGGGCCGCAGCGACGACATTCACGATCGGCGCTTGGTTAGGTCGGAAGAGATTCTGGAAGATCCAAATGGGGAGCGTGGTCTGACCC
>JBJTGO010000031.1:0-1465 GCA_046093985.1 Actinomycetota bacterium | reverse complement strand
CATCCGGGCTTCGCTATGGCGAAAATCCACACCAGAGCGCATCGCTTCTTAGTGATGGAAGCGGGATCGCAGGCGCGAGAAATCTCTCGCATCGAAATGCTAAGGCGCTCTCCTATAACAACTTACTTGATGGCGATGCTGCTTGGCGTGCCGTCTCTGATCATGGCGATGCTGAAGCGGTCGTTGCAATCATCAAGCATTCCAATCCCTGTGGGATCGCAAAGGCGTCTTCACCGCGGGCGGCCTTCCGCAAAGCGCTCGAATGTGATCCAGTATCGAGTTATGGTGGCGTCATCGCATCGAATCGTGTCGTTGATGGCGATCTTGCCAAGGACCTTACCGAGATCTTCCTCGAGGTGATCGTCGCGCCGGGATTCACTGATGAAGCGCTGGTTCAGTTACAGAGACGAGAGAGCCTTCGAATCTTGGAAGTGGGCACCTCGAAAAGATCGTTGGCAGGAGCGTTTATCTCGGGTGGCATCTTGATTCAAGATCCGGATGAGATCTACTCCGAGTCGAGCGATGATTGGGATCTGGTCGCGGGTAATCCTGTGAGTGAGTCGATGATGGAAGATCTTCGCTTCGCCTGGCGCGCAGTGCGTAGCGTCAAGAGCAATGCGATTGTCATCGCGAGGGATCAAGCGACGATCGGAATCGGAATGGGACAGGTAAGCCGCGTCGATGCGGCGCGACTTGCAGTCGCTCGAGGTGGTGATCGTGTGAAGGGTGCAGTGGCAGCGAGTGATGCTTTCTTCCCCTTCGCAGATGGTGCGATGGAGTTGGTACATGCTGGCGTGGTTGCGATCGTCCAACCCGGCGGGAGCAAGCGAGATAGCGAAGTAATCGAAGCGATCTCGATGGCTGGGATAACGATGTATCTCACACATCGACGTCACTTCTCGCACTAGAGATAAACTCACGCCGTGATCACACTCGATGGCAAGCGAATCGCAACTGCCATCAAGAACGCGATCAAGAGTGAACTCGATGGCCTACCTGAGTCGAAACGACCAGGGCTTGGCACCATCATCGTCGGTGATGATCCAGCCTCACATACCTATGTCGCAGGTAAGCATCGCGACTGTGCTGAGGTGGGAATTCGATCCCTTCGAGTTGAACTTCCAGCGAGTGCGAGCGATGCTGAGATCAACGCAGCTATCGATACCTTCAACAAAGATCCTCACTGCACTGGCTTCATCGTTCAACTACCGATCCCGGGACGGGAGAGCATCTCCTTCTTGGAACGAATCGATCCGAAGAAGGATTGCGATGGCCTCAATCCGATCAACCTTGGGCATCTGCTTCTTGATGAGCACGGCATCTATCCCTGCACACCACTTGGAATCCTCACGCTCCTTCGCTCCTACGAGATCGACCTCGAGGGTGTCAGCGTTGCGATCATCGGACGCGGGATCACGGTGGGAAGACCGCTTGCAATGCTCCTTTCATCACACCATGTCAATGC